>CAJWOS010000088.1 GCA_913044235.1 uncultured Pseudomonadota bacterium | reverse complement strand
CGACCCCGCATCCATGTCTCGTCCCGTTTGCCTCGCTTTCATTCTGCCGTGCTGACAACATGTCAATGAGCCGTACCACCGCAGCCGTGTCAGCAAGCTTGCAGTCCCGTCGCCACGAGGGTCGCGAGGGTTCGGGCCCGTGCACCGGAAGATGCTTCGGCCTGGTGGTTCAGTGCCCTGCCTGTGGCCAGCGCAGCGAGGATCCAGGCGATCGCAGACGCCACCAAAACGGGCCGAAGGAGGGCGCTCTGGATTGGCGGCGCGATGGGGAAGAAGGAGTCATTGGACATCAGGGACGGTCATGGCGAGTGGGTCTCAGAAGAAAGTGGGTCACTGTCCGGCGTCTTCGGGTGGTGCGTAGCCATCCCGAGTCACGAGCACCTCGACTCGTGTGGTGGGCTCCGGGTCGCCTTCGGTGAGTGGCCCGTAGAGGAGGGTCTCCTCGGCGATACCTATGGTCAGGGTGTACTTCTCGGTGCCGATCATGAACTCCGCGGAATCGCCAGTGTAGAGGATTGGGTCGATGTCGGGAAAGGTGAGGGCGAGGTTGTGCACTACGTCGTCCCAGCCGCTCCGAGGCTGTGGCACACAGTCGGTCGCTAAGATCGCGAGACCATCGAGCTCCTCGGGAAAGCACGCGGCACTGATGCCGGCGTCTCCGACGGAGCCGTAGTATGCCTCGAGCGTGCCATCTCCACGGCGTACGATTGAAACACTCGATGCACCGGTCTCAGCCCCGTCGTCTGCTGTGCAGGACTCCTGGGCCACGGCGGAGATTCGGTACGTGAGGGTGGTTTCGAGTGGGGTGCTGGTGGCGGTGCAGCCGGCCTGTGCATCTTCGTAGAGCGGAAGACACGTGGCATCCACGCACATCTCGTCGTCTGCGCACTTCACACCCGGCATCGAGGCTTCGCAGGCCGACTCGAAGAGCTCCCGGTCGGCGTCGTTGAACTCATACAAGTCGTTGCAGGCGGCGCGGAACTCGGGGGTGGGGCAGCCCTTGGTGGTCCACTGCTCGTCTTTGTCGTCTCCGCTGGTGGTGCAGGAGAAGAAAATGGAGCTGTGCAAGATGGCGAGCATCGACGGTCGTTGGGGCATCGGAGACTCCGGCGAGTCACGCGAGACGAGCGCGCAGGGGCGGAAGGTCAAAGGTACCGCATCCACGGCTTTCGATGGTGGAGCTTGGCCCGGTCATACGCCCGGCAGGGCCAGTATAGGGCGGCGCTGGCCAGGATCCAGGCGGCGTAGATCACGGACAGGCTCAGGGGCTCATCGCCCGGAATCTTCGTGGTGCCGTGGATCCCGGTTGCGTAGAGCACTCCCAGGAGGTGAAGAAAGGGCAGGTGAATGAGGTAATAGAACAGCGGCACGCGACCGAAGGTGCCGACGACTCGGCGGACGGGCGCAGCAAGCCAGAGCAGCAAGCTTCCCAGCGTGAACGAAGTGCCCAGCGTGGCGCACAGGTATGCCAGCGACGGGGGGTACTTCGAGACCCGCAGAAAGGACAGCGCGGTGATGTCGAAGCCTCGTGGGTGCTCGGCCCACGGGCTTGGGTCGCCCAGGTTGAAGCCACGCAGAACCAGGAATCCCACGAGCAGGCCCATCCCAGCCTTGCGGAGCAGTGGCGCCTTTTCATCGGAGTCGAACCATGAAGCGGCTGCCATACCGATCATCATCACCGACCACCAGGGAATAATGACGTATACCGAGTTGACGGGCATCGTTCCAAGCATCAGCGAGCCTGGCTGCAAGAAGAATCCGAGCACGCCCGTCTTCACCGGTGGAATCATGGTGAGCACGAGCAGCGTGACGGCACCGATGGCTGCGCTCCAGCGGGGCGACAGGCGACAGAATGGAGCGGTGAGAAGCATGGCTCCTCCGATGCCCCACAGCACGCCCAGGTGGATGGCGTGGAAGTCGAAGTACCAGCTGAAGGTGACCCAGGTGCACTCCAGCAGCATCAGCCACAAACCGCGGGTGGCAAAGAAGCGCAGCAGGCTGTTGGTTGCCCCTTTTCGGGTCACCTGCAGGCCCATTCCCACCCCAGCGAGGAACACAAACGAGGGCGCACAGAGGTGTGTGACCCACCGGGTGGCAAACAGAGCCAACGTGGTGGTGTCGAGGTTTTCGGGATTGGTCCCGGTCGGCTGAAAGAAGTCGCGCGTGTGGTCGAGTGCCATCAACAGGATGACGGCGCCTCGCAAGAGGTCCAGAAGTTCGACGCGGCGGGTCGTGGGCATGGTCTCAGTAGACCTGAAGGAGCGACGGTGCGGAATGTGGCCGGTCTGATCTTGCGTGATTTTGGAATGCCGACACCGGTGACTGGCGATTCAGAGAGGGGCGTGGAGCGTCCGAAAGTGTTGGCTATCAATACTTTTGCGTGTCGCGTTTGATTTGTCTGTGTGGTGGATGCCGGGGCTTTGGATGCTTGAACCAACGTGGGCTGGGACATCCACTGGACCTCGAAAGTTGCGCGGAGCGCGCTGCGCATTTTCGCCGCGTGTGGTGCTCCCGCGTGGTTCGCACCGGGGTGCCGCAGAGGTGAGCCGAGTCGGTTGTGGTTGGAGGGTGTGGGCGTGGCGGTCCGTCGTAGGCAGGCCGCTTGTTGTAGGCTTTGGCTACTGCGCCGCCGGTCGGCGGGTACCGGAGTCTGATGCTGTCCTTTGTTCTGGCACTCGGCTGTACTGCGCTGGCCACACCGGTGGCGCTGTCGGGCGCCACCTTGCATCCGGTAGACGGACCCCCCATCCCCTCTGGCGTGGTGCTGCTGGACGCCGGCAAGATCCTGGCTGTGGGTGCAGCAGACGCGGTGACGCTGCCGTCGGATGCCACGGTGGTCGATGTTGCGGGTCGGCATATCATCCCCGGCCTCATCGACATGCACAGCCACATCGGCGGCGGTCGCCTGCACGAAGCCCTGGGGGTGGTGCAACCGGGCGTCTCGGCGGCGGATGCGATCGACCCGTCGCACATTTCCATCGCCCGGGCACGCGCGGGCGGCATCACAACGGTCAACGTGATGCCCGGCTCTGGAAAGCTGATGGGTGGACAGACCGCCTACCTCTCGCTGCGCTCTGGGTCGATGCTCGACGAGCTGCTCTTGTGTCGCGACCCCAACACGCAGGACTGGCGATCGGCCTCGGCCTTCGACGCCGAAGACGCAGACGCACCGCCCGCGCGACACCGTCTGGTGTGCGGAGGCGTGAAGATGGCGAACGGCACCAACCCGCAAGGGTCCGGGGGCGACCCTCGCACGCGGATGGGCAGCGCCTATCTCCAGCGCAAGGCCCTCCTGGAAGGCCGGTCCCGGGCTGAGCGCTTCGAGGCGGCCCGTGCCTACGAGGCGGCGGGATGGTGGCACCGGGTCTGGAATGCCCCGCCCCCGATGCCCGATCCCGATCTGGCCGCTGACATTCTGGTCCAAGTGGTCCAGGGCAAACGCATCGTGCACTTTCACAGCCATCGCGCCGACGACATGATCACAGCGCTGCGGCTCCGGGAAGAAGTCGACGAGCGACTGCAGCTGGTGCTGCACCACGGCTCGGAGGGCTTCAAGGTGGCCGACGTGGTGGCGGAGGCTGGGGTGCCGGTTGCCATCAATGTGATCGATACGCCCGGAGGAAAGGAAGAGACCCTTGAACGACGGCTTGAGAATCCCGCCATACTCGCGAAGGCGGGTGTTTCCATCGTGATCATCACCGACGACCCGGTCCAAGACTCCAGGCTCTTGCTCCGGTCCGCTGGCTTGGCGGTACGGGGTGGTCTGTCGGAGGATGCAGCTCTGCGGTCGCTCACGCTCTCTCCGGCCGAGCTGCTTGGAATGGATCACCAGACTGGCAGCCTCACGGCGGGGAAGGAGGCCGATCTTGTGGTGCTTTCCGGGCCGCCACTCTCGGTGTGGTCGCGTGTGGAGCAGACCTGGGCCGATGGGGAGCGGGTTTTTCTCCTCTCCGAGGACGAACCCATCCAGCAGGGCGGAGATGTGGTGGGTGGCTCGGTAGGTGGACGGTGATGGCGTTGGGCTGGCTGTGGAGTGCGGTCGCACTGGCTTCGCCGGTCGCGTACGTGGGCGCCACACTGCACCCGGTCGATGCACCGAACGTTGAAGACGGCGTGCTTCTGGTGGACGGGAGCACGATTCAAGCGGTGGGCTCGCGGGCTGCTGTGGCGGTTCCTGCGGATGCCAAAGTGGTGGACCTTACTGGGAAACACCTCATGCCGGGGTTGGTCGACACGCACTCTCATGTAGGAGGAGGGCAGTACAACGATGCGCTTGCGCCCATTCAGCCTGCGCTGTCGGCCATCGACACCATCGATGTGTCTCATGACAGCCTCAAGCGGGTGCGTGCGGGTGGCGTGACCACCGCGAATGTGATGCCGGGCTCAGGCAAGCTGATGGGGGGGCAGACCGCATACATCAAGCTCCGGGATGCTCGAGTTGTCGATGACCTCTTGATGTGCATTCCCCGACAGGAGCCATTGCCGGCACCGGTGGATGGCCCGCTGCGCCGCCGCGAGATCTGTGGCGGGATGAAGATGGCCAACGGCACCAACCCTCAGGGCGGTGGGGGCGACCCTCGGAGTCGGATGGGGGCGGCGTATCTGCAGCGAGCGGCACTCACCCGCGGTGTGGAGGCGGTCGAAGCGGGCGTGAGTGCGACGGCCGACCTGGAGGCTCTCGGACTCTCGGAGGTGGTGACCGGCCAGCGCACGGTGCACTTTCACACCCACCGTGGCGATGACATCGTGACCATTCTCGCGCTTCGACGCGAGTTCGGAATCGACGTGGTCCTGCACCATGTGAGCGAAGCATGGAAGGTTGTAGATGCACTCGCGGCCGACCCTGTGCCGTGCTCTCTCATCGTGGTGGACGCCCCGGGTGGGAAGGAGGAGGCCCAGCAGCTGGCCCTCCACAACGGGGCCATGTTGGAGGCCGCCGGGGTGCCGGTCGCCTTTCACACCGACGACCCTATTACCGACTCTCGGTTGTTTCTGCGGTCGGCCGGCCTGGCCGTGCGGGCGGGTATGTCACCGGAGGCCGCTCTTGCGGCCCTCACTCTGGTCCCTGCTCGGATGATGCACCTCGAGCACCGCATTGGCTCTCTCACACCGGGAAAAGACGCGGACTTTGTGGTGCTATCGGGCCCGCCACTCTCGGTGTGGACCCATGTGGACCAGACCTTCGTAGAAGGCGTACCGGTGTTTGACCGTGCAACGGCCGAAGGGGAGCGCCTCGCGACTGGCGGTGCCCCCGAGGTGTCGTCCCCCGATATTCTTCACGACCACCGCGGAGACTGAGCGCATGATTGCTCCTGTTCTGTACGCCGCATTCGCGACAATGACTTCAGCCGCGATGGGTGCCAGCGACCGACCCGTTCTCCGCATCGAGGGGGAGCGCGTGCACACCGTGACCGGGGCAGTGATCGAAAATGGCGCTGTTCTTGTGGAAGACGGCCGGATCACTGCAGTCGGGCCGTCGGACACGATTCCCACGCCAGACCACGCCACCATTGTGCGGGGGGCTGTCGTGACGCCCGGACTGATCGACGCCTGGGCCACCGCGGGGCTCACGGGTCCCCGCAACCACGGCCCGGACCAGGACCATGCCGAGCGGGATGCGCCCGTTCGACCGGAGCTTCGCGCCATCGATGCCTTTCATCCTCGCGATCCCTTGCTGGACTGGATTCGCGGGTATGGCGTGACGGTTGTGAATGCGGGGCCCTCGCCGGGCCAGCCGGTGTCGGGTCGCACCCTGATCGCGGAAAATCGCGTGGCCCGGGTGTCTGAGCTGGCGCTGGAGCCCGATGCGTTTGTGGTGTTTTCGCTGGGAGACGGGCCAAAGAGTCGCTTCGCCGATCGCGGGACCGCGTCTCGGATGGGCAGTGCGGCCACCATTCGCCAGGCTCTGATGGATGCACGAGACTATTCGGCACGCCGGGCATTGCCGGCCGCGGATCGTCCACCGGTCGACCTCGGCCTGGAGGCTCTGGTCGAGTTGTTGGACGGCAAGCGACGTGCGCTGATGCATGCCCATCGCGCCGACGACATCGACACCGCTCTGCGTCTTGCCGACGAGTTCGGCATCGACATCGCGCTGGCTGGCGGTGCTGAGGCCTGGTTGATGGCCGACACCTTGGCTGCCGCAGATGTACCGGTGCTGGTGGGCCCGGTGATGGCACGGTCATGGCGAGACGGCGAACAGCGCAACAGCAGCTTTGCCTGTGCGGCGCGTCTGGCCGATGCCGGCGTGACGGTGGGCTTCATGTCCGGGTACGAAGGCTATGTGCCGAAAGTGCGCGTGGTGTTGTGGGAGGCCGCGGTCGCCGGTGCGCACGGACTCGGTGCGGAGCGCACGCTGGCGGCATTGACCATCGATGCCGCTCGGATCTTGGGTATCGACGACCGCACGGGAAGTATAGAGGTGGGCAAGCGCGCCGACATCGCAGTCTACGACGGCGATCCCTTCGAGTACACCAGCCATGCGTGCACGGTCGTGGTTGGCGGCAGTGTGGTGAGCGACACCTGCCGCTGAGAGGTGGAATTGCGTCTACTGGCTGAACACCATCGGGTAGCCGAAGGTTTCACCATCGGGCAGATCGTGAGCGGGGAAGGGCGCATAGCGGAGGGTGTCTTGGATGCAGGTCACGAGGGATGCATCGAGGCCACCATCGTTTTGGACGCGCACAGTGGAGACACGTCCGGTGCAGGCCACGGTGATCGAAAGGTCCAGAGTGCCCGATGGCCAGTCTCCAGTGATGCACCGCTGCAGCGTGGGTAGAAAGGCGTTCATCGCGCTGCGGACCTGTGCTCGCGACAGCCCGGCGCTGCCCGCAAATGCGGGGTCGTCTCCGCCATCGACCAGCTCCGGACCGGCGAGACAGCTCTGCTCAGGGGGCATCGAGAGCGCGCCCACGGAATGCGCTGCAGCCGGGCCGGGCGGGGTGGTCGGAATGCGGCGGCGCTGTTTCTGCGGGGCGGAGGATGCAGATGCATCGGCCGTAGGTGTGGGCGCCGTGCCACCGATGTAGGCGACCACGAGCGGCTGACCTACTTCGATGAGGTCCGACTCGAGGGCGTTCCAAGCCTTGAGCTCGGCCACCGTGGTGTGGTGTTTCCGGGCTAGCTTCGACAGGGTGTCGCCGCGCACCACGGTGTGGACCACCGGCTCGGGCTTGGGCTCGAGCAGGGAGCAGCTGCTGGCGAGCAAGACAACGCACCCCAGAGCTCGGAAGCGATGGAGAGTCATTCGAGGTACCCCAGCGCCTTCAAGGCGGCTTCGGTTTCGGCGTCGTATTCGGAGGGTCGGTAGGCCGGGGCAGCGGAATCCCAGGTCTGCAACAGGCCGACCTGTTGCTTCAGCAGCGCCACCCGATCGATCGCCGGTGCACCGGGAGCGACAGCATGGAGGGTGGCGAGACCTCGCTGGAGCGGGCGATAGCGCGCCTGCATCCCTGCTTCCACGACGCTGCGCTCAAAGGGCAAGTTGTTCCAGGCACGCTTCGACTCCGCATTCATGGGCTTGGTGGCCTCGGAGAAGATCGGCGCGCTGGGCACCGTGCCTTGGTTCGTCCAGAGCGGAGACAGGTCTGTTCCGTCGCCGAAAGCAGGACCGAGACCGGCGGCAGCCGATGCGGTGGCGGCGAGATCCAGCAAGCGCACCGGACGGTCTACGGTGGTTCCAGCGGGAATCCCGTGCTGGTCGCCATATCCCCGAATTACCCAAGGCACATGAATGTCCCACAAGGCCACTTCGGGACCATGGCTGTAGGGGTGCTCCGAAGACTCTTCTAAGGTCTCTCCATGGTCGGATACCACCATCACAACGGCGTCTTCGAGAAGGCCTCGAGTCTGGAGTCCATCGATGAGCACGCCCAGGTGGTGGTCTGCGTAGGCCACCTGCGCCAGGTAGAGCGCACGGGCTTGCCGCGCATCGCCATACCGGAGGGTTCCCGCGAGGCGTTCCTGCGTGAGGCGGCCCACAGCCTGCATGGTGCCGTCGACATAGCCATCGTAGGCCGGGTCGACGAACTGCCTCACGAGCGGCGGCGGAGCGAACACCCACGGCATGTGGGGGTCGTAGTAGTGCACGAAGAGGAGCAGTGGTGCGGCGGGATCGGGTCGGACGTCGATGCGCGCGAGCGTGCGTCGGGTGACCTCCTCTGCCGGCAGCATGTACATCCCTCCGGGAGGCTGTGGGCCGGGGTCATGGTAGTCGCGAAAGCCCCGGTTCATGCCCATCTTGATCTCGAGGGCACTGCTGCCAAGCACCGCGATGGTGTCCCAGCCCTCGGTCGCAAACCGCTCGGTCACCATCGGAATGTCTGCGGGCACGGGGTATCCGTTGCGAACCACGCGGTGGCGATGTGGATCGCGTCCAGACCACATCGAGGTGTGGCTGGAGAGGGTGGTGGGTGCATGTGCCAGGGCCCACTCGAACCGCACGCCGCCGGCCGCGAGGGCATCCATCGTGGGGGTGCGGGGGCGTGGTCGTGAGTCGGCCGGAAATGCGAGGCCCCAGTGATTTTGGTCGGCATAGCAGGACAGTGCGTCGGCCCGCGTGGTGTCCATGCTCACCACGATGATGTTGGGGCGCCGCCGGGTGGCGGGCGATTCCGACGTCGATGCCGGTTCGGGCGCGTCCGCGCCACAAGCGTAGAGCAGGCTGAGCGCAATGATGGAGGTTCGCATGCCGACATGGTAGCCGGTGCAACGCTCCAAGGGCGGGACCCCCGGCCATTGAACACAGGATGGGGACTGGCCTGGACGGTTCCCGAAGAACGAGCCGGGCGGTTACGCGACGCAGCGAACAGCAATCCAGCGCAGGGAGGACGCGCCCCAATGACTCGGCTTCGAACGTTCATGGCGGCGGTACTTGCTGCGGCAACACTGCTTCTCGCACCTGTTTCCCATGCGGAGCCATCGCTGGCGTCGGCGGAGGAGGCTGCGATTGAGCACGTGGCGAGTGACCCGCCCGTCGACGATGCCGAGGTCGCCGCCGAGGCGGTGGATGTACCAGAAGCAGCATCGGTCGAGGTAGACGACGCAGCCGCCATCGAAGCGGTGGAGCTGGAGGAGGAACGAACTCCCTGGACCCGTGGGCTGATGATGTCCATCGCGGCGATGTGCATCGGTGGCTTTTCCGCCATGCTCGGAATCTGGGTAGACCGCGACGCCGCGCGGCCCCGGGTGTTTGCTGCAGCCATGTCGGTGCTGATCTTCTTTGCACTCGTGGTGGGCGTGGCTCAGGCGTATCTCGACCAGATCGATCGGATTGAGAAGTATCAAGACCTCGAGCGGATGCTCGACATGACCTACGAGATTGCCGTTGCCTCTGGCGACGCTGAGTTGGTGGCGCTGGTGGAGGAGTCCACAGGCATGGAGGTGGATGGACTGCCTCCAACGGAAGGCTCCGCCGAGGCAATCCCCTCCACCGACGGCCCAGATGCCGCCACATCACAGTAGAACCGCAGTCGGGAGAGCGTGATGGATCTCGAGCTTACCGTAACTTTCGCTGGAATCTTCCTGGCCGGTCTGGCTGGTGTCCTCGGTGTTTGGATGGAACGGGACCGCGAAGCACCACAGAAGTGGGCATGGGTGTTTTCCTCGTTGATCGTGGTGGCCGTGGGCATTGAGATGGTGCACTCGGTGGCGGCGGAAGCGGAGGAATCGGAGACGGAAGACCGAATGGCCGACGTGCTCGAGCAGCTCACCCAGATCTCGGAGCAGAGCAACAACCCAGCTCTGAAGAGCTTTGTGGGCGCAGAGCTCGCCACGCAGGCGCGGAACAATCCCGCCGTCGTAGAGCGGGTGGGCAAGAAGCTCGGTGATCCGGATCGAGTGCTTCGCCGAGCGGCCCTCGCGCGACGGACTGCGGCGGGACTCCCGGCTCGCCGTCCGTCCGGTGCCGCTCGCCCGGGCTCGAAGGCCGGTGCTGCCCGTGGAGGAGCCGGCACCGACCGCCAGCGCACGAATGCGAAGAAGAGCAACGAGAAGAGCAAGAGCAAGAGCAAGAGCAAGGGCAACACCGGCAAGAGCAGCGGGAAGAAGGGGGGCAAGAGCAAGTCCACTCAGACCAAGACCAGCAAGTCCAAGACCAGCAGCACCAAGAGCAGCAAGAGCAACAACGCGAAGAAGAGCAGCAGCAAAGGCAAGAGCAGCGGGAAGAAGGGCGGCAAGAGCAAGGGCGGATCGAAGAAGGGCGGCAAGAAGAAGCGCTGAGCGCACTGGGTCTTGCAGGCTCCCGCCTCAACCATGAGCGGATCGCAGCCGACGCAGCTGCGGCGAACCGCCTTGGGGTAGGCGGAATCGAGTCCGCCTGCGGGCTTTAAGCGAAGGGTGCGGGAATGTGTGACTGGCGCACTTCATCGCGATCTTCGCCGCGGATCAGCTGCCCGATCTGACCGGGGGTCCACAGCTCTTCATACAGGGCGCGAACCACTGCTCCTCTCCTTGCAGCCGGTGTTTCCAGGATCCTCGAGAACATCCGTTTGCTGGGTGCATACACGTGGATGTAGGCCCGATGGAGCGGGCTGCGGCTGCGATCGCGGAGGCTGGCTCGAAGGGACAGGGCGCCGGCCAGGGGCAAGTCACGCTTGAGGTCCTGCCAGACGGAGGCCATGGACTGTCCGGCTTCCACCGCGAGCTGGGCGTTGCCCATTCGATCCCCGGACAGGTCCCGCAGAGCATCGAGCAAGTGGTGCTCGGGAGCCAGCGAGCCCGCATGGTCACCCTCCTCAGCGAGTACGAACAAGGCCACTTGGGCGAGTCCCTCCATCTGGAAGGCATCGCAGGCATGCACCGTGAGGTTCAGAGAGCTGCCGTCGACCCGACCTCGGTCGCACTGCTGTCGGAGAGTGGTGACGTGTGCGGCATGGCCGGCGATCTCGTGTGCAGCGAGGGAGAGTGGACTGGTCTTCATGTAGTCGTGGCGCGGGTGTGTGTTGACCCGCAGCACCACGCCGTCTTCGGTGGTGCCGTCGATCCAGTTGCACCAGTATGCGTCTTCCCGCACCACCTCGATGCGGTACTCCGGCTCGGGCAGGTCTGGCAGCAGGCAGCGTAGGCGGGCACACTGCTCTCCAGCGGCGGCGCGCAGCTCGGTCTCGAACCCGTGCAGGTCGGGGCGTCCCAGCAGGCTGCGCAGCAGGGCTCCCCCCATGGGTGACCAGGGAATCTCGAACTGCTTGCAGTGGGCTTGTGCGGATGCACGCCGGCTGGTCAGCGACTCATTGGACACCCTGTGGGCTCGGATCCCCATGGTCTGGGTGAGGTAGGCATCGAACGGACGGCGCTCGCCCACGAGGGCCCACAAATACGCCAGAGAGCCGGAGAGCTTTGCGAAGCTGTAGGACGGATTGGAGGGGCCCGCAGGGTCTCCGGCGAGCACACCACCGGGAAGGAACCGCTCGAGGATTCCGACCAGCTTCGTGCACTCGTCGATGGCCGCCGTGCGGTTCGGGAAGGCGTTGGTGGACCAGCCTCCCTGTGGGCGGGGGGCGAAATCGAAGTCGATCACCAGTCCTTTGTGCACTCCGAGGGTGGACTCGAGGTCATGCCACCGTCGATAGAACCGACTGATTCGGTGATCCAGGCCAGCGTCCATGGATCACAGTCCCTGACGGACAACCGCCAGGGCCTCACGAACATGCCGCTCTGCATTGCGAGCGTGTGTGAAGGCCATTCGCACGATCCCGTTGCGGTCGATCACGAATGTGGTGCGACCGGGGCGGATGAAGAGGGTCTTTGGGACTCGATATGCGGTGCGTACGGAGCCGCCGGTGTCGCTCACCAGGATGAAGGGCAGGTGGTACTTGTCCACGAAGCGACGATGGGAGTCTGGCGGGTCACTGCTGATTCCCACAACCGTCGCTCCCAGCGCCGTGAAGTCTTCGAAGGTGTCCCGGAAGGAGCAGGCTTCTTTGGTGCAGCCTGGGGTGTCGTCTTTTGGATAGAAAAACAGCACCACAGCCGATTTCTGGAGAAGCGTCGAGAGCGTGATGTCTCGTCCGTCGTGGGCGGGAAGCGTGAAGTCAGGGGCGCGCTCGCCGGGCTGGATGGCTGCCATGGGTGCTCCAACGGATCGAAGAGCCCCGTATCGCCTTGCGGACGGGTCGGGGGTCCCATCCGGAGTACAGGGGGCAGGTTTGACGGATCAAGGGGGGCGTGCAACCTTGGACCGTGGAGCGTGGATGATGCATCGGCGGGCGCTTCGTGTGCCAAGGTCGGCTTGGGATGGACCGCCGCGAAGGGAGCGCGATGCGCGATACCGACCGGCCGCAGATATCGGAGCAAGTCCGGCAGTATGTGCAGCAGCTTCATGCGGTCGTGGACCAGCTTGTCGATCCCCTCCATCAACAGCACGCGGAGCGCCTACAGTGCGCTCTTGGGTGCATGCGTTGTTGTGTCGACGAGCTCACTGTCTTCGAGGTCGAGGCCGACCGGATTCGAGACGCGATTCAGGGGCAGGAGCTTGTTCCCGCGCCGGTCGGGCGATGCGTGATGCTCGACGAAGCGGGTGCCTGCCGAGTGTATGCAGTCCGGCCCTACGTCTGCCGCAGCCAGGGTCTGCCGCTGCGCTGGGGGGAGTCCACAGCGGATGGACCGGTGGAGCACCGCGATATCTGTCCCCTCAACGAGTCGGGGTCGGAGCTTTCGTCGCTTCCCGCAGACCAGTGCTGGACGCTCGGCCCCATCGAGTCTCGGCTGGCGCACGCCCAACAAATGGCACAAGAGGCCCGAGGAGAGGCCGGAGACGCGCCCCTTCGTCGAGTCCGACTGCGCGATCTCTTGGGCAGCGAAGCGGTCTGAGCAGTGTGCGGGGGCACAAGCGTCGGGGCTTGGATACAAGGGACCGGCACGTTGAACCGGAGGCCCGATGTCTGTTCCCGCTGATTTCCATGTGAACCGCCGTGGGCCGGTTCTGGTCCTCGCACCGTCGCGTGAAGGCCGACTTGCGCACCTTGCCGAGACCCGTCGTGTGGTGCTCGATCGCGACGGTGAAATTGTCAACGCCCTGTGTCGCTGGATCTTTGCCGATCTTCCTCGCGGCACGCTGCGGGACGACTGGGGCAATCCCTACGACCACCAGGCGCACACCCTCGTGGCGGGCGCGCTTGCCGACGGAGAAGAGCTGTTGCGCGCCCTCGTCGAGCAGGGCTTCAATGTGCAAGATGCACCGGACTTCTTCGTTCCTTTCCAGACCCTCGCGTTTGATGACTCCGAGGACTCCGATCTGCTGCGGCGTCGGCATCCGCGTGCGTTTGCCCTCGCACGCCGGGAGCGTCCGACCGCGGCGCACCTGGTCACGTGGATTCGCGACACCATGGTGGTTGGGGAGCGCTGAGCCGCGCCTGTTCCCGTAGGCCAGCCACTTCACGCGAGATGGGCTCGCCGGGGTGGGGGTTCGATTGACGCAGAAGTGACTCGGCCGGGCTGCACGCCGGCCGGGTTTGGTTTTTGTTGCGAAGAAAACCGAGAGGGGTGCGTCCACCGGACCATTCACCGCTCACCCGTTTCGGAGCTCGCATGAATCGTCCTTTCTGTGGTGTCTTTCTCGTGATCTCGGCCGTGGCTTGTGGCTCCAACAAGTCCGATCCTGCGGCGGCTTTGCAGGAGTGTGCTGATCCCGGCGACATTGATGAGGCCACGCTCATCGCCTGGGACTTCGAGCAGAGCATGCACGAGATGATCCAGTGCGGAAACCTGAGTGCCCAGCTGAACCAGAGCCTACACGAGGCAGCCCACACGCTCCTGCTCAATCCGGCGCAGGCCCCCGAGGCGTTTTCCTACAGCGACGGCAAGTTCCGCGTGGCGCAAGACGACGTTTCCATGACCATGACGATCACGTGCGGTGCGATGTCGCTCGGTTGTACGGAAGGTGATGTGATTGCCGCCGACCCGTTCCTCGTGGAGAGCTACCTGGTGGGGGCGCAGCCCGAACAATTTGACGGCGCAACACTGGTGATTCCGTATGATGCGCCCGGTCCTCTCGTGCGCCTGCTCGGTCAAGGGGCCAATCCCCCCAACCCGATTCGCATTTCTGCTGCCGAGCTGGTGGTCTTCGGAAACAACATCCAACAGCTTCGGGTGAATACGGTCGTCGAGCTCGACACGCTGGAAAACGACTCCACCATCACCTACTCGGTGAAGACAGGTCGGCTCGACCTCAAAGACTTGCATGCCGACAACGAGTTCGCGTACGAGCTGAAGGAAGCGGCCGGAACGCGGGGTGCGCAGACCGCTGATCCCATCCGCTGGAACGTCACGTTTGTGGATGGCGGACTGTTGGGCGATGTCGAGCTCGAAGTACTCGGGGGCGTGCCGGAATACACGGCGCGCTTTTCGTATGGGCCCGCCTCGATGACGCCTCTGGTGGAAATGAAGTGCATCAGCGCGGGGGAAAGCGACGACACCGCGAGCGTGAGCGGCGACTGAGCACGGACTCTATTCGAGGGTGCGTGCGAGCTCGCATCCTTCGGCATCGCCCTGGTTGCAGCCTTCTCGTGCACCGGCGATGGCTTGGCGAGACATGCCCGCGCCTTGGTAGCACTGCGCCCGGATGGTCCAGGCCTCCCCGTCGCGCGGTGCGTCTCGGATTCGTGCAGTGGCGGTCTCGATGCAGGCTTCCCAGTCCTCTTGCGCGCCCTGGATCCGCGCGAGTGCACGCAGCGCTTCGGGGAGCTCGGGATCCAGTCGGAGGGCCTCGAGCGCGTCTGCTTCCGCTTCAGGCAGCTTGTCAAGCATCCGGCGAATGTCGGCACGCACGGTGAGTGCAGCCGGATTCTCGGCGTCGAGTGCGATGGCTTCCTCGGCATAGGGCAAGGCTTGCGCGGGCTGCCCTCGATCCACCAGTCGGCGTGCATCCGCGACAAGGGTTTTGCGTTGTTCGTGGAGTTCTTTGTTGTTTGCTTCGGCATTGTCGGCGAGCACGTCGACCACCTCGCCGTCGACTTCAAGCAGCACAATGGTGGGCTGGAAGCCGTCGTCGGTGTCCTGCAGCGTGGTGTAGACCGTGCCTTGGGTGCGAGATCCGACCGCATGCGAGCGCACGCGGAGCTCGAGTCGGGCGGTCTCATCGCGTGCAAGCTGGAGGCCGAGCCAGGCGCCGGTCGTGACCGGGACTCCGAGCAGGGGCTCCTCTAGCTCTCGCTTCTCGATGGCTGCCACCGCGGTCTGGTAGCCGGGAAGCAGATGGACAGCGAACACGCCCGCGCCATAGGCCAGCACGCCCATGGCCGTGAGGCCGAACAGGAACACAACGGCAGCCCCGCATCCAAGGAGGGCGGTGCGGCCGTTTCGGTTTGTGGTGCGGGGTCGGGCCATTGGCGTCTCGCAGCGTCTCCGAACCGTAGCGCATCGGCTGCTCCCGATGGGGGAGCGGGGGAGCGGATCTGCGGGCGCGTGTCGAAGTCAGGAGGTCTGGGGCGGGGGTGGTCCGGGGCGGAGGGTGCGGGGGCGCCCCTTGCGGTCGAGGACGGAGAGTGCCTCAGGGAGCTCGCTGAGCGCATGGACTCTTGCGGAGACTCCCGGCTGGAGAGGAAGCCACTGCTCGCCCAAGACCACCGTCATTCCAGGAGGACCGGCGATCTGCACCAGCTCGAGTCCGTCGGCGTCGCGACGGACCGACACGCGGTACGGGCCATCGCTGTACACGACGGATCGGGCGACATCGGAAGCATCTTGCGCGGCAAGTCGGACCGAGTCGAGCATGGGCTCGGACTCATCGACATAGGCGCCAAGCTGAAAGGCTTCGAGTGCCAGTGCGTCGGCGGCCGCGCGGAGCTGGGCTTCCTGCCCGAGGGCAAGCAGCAGGTCCACGCCGGGTTCTTCGGCCAGATCGGCGTCTTCGAGAATGGTTGCCCAGCCAGGGCCAAGCTGGTTCCAGCGACTCATTGGACACCTCCTTCGGGAGCGGAGATGGTGTTGGGGATGACTTCGGCGAGCACTTCGAGGATGAGCTCGAGCAGTGCTTGGGGACGCACGCCTGCCGGCAGTGCATCTCCGTCGAGGCCGGCTTCCCCGGCCAGACGCGCCATGAAGTGTCGACCACAGCGAGACACGGCTCGGGTGACCGCGACCTTGTGCCGGAAGTGTGGACTGCGGGCGACCAGGGAGTCGTAGCTCTCGCCGCGTGCGATTGCTGCGAGGAGCATCTGGTCCTTTTCGTCAAGCTCGTTCCATGCACGCACCACAGCGCGTCGAATGCCAACCTGGGTGGTGGCTCGTGCGGGCTCGCTGCCGGGCGGCGGTGCTGCGGCCTCTGGAGTCCCGAGTACGGTCTCTGCGAGAGTGGTGAGGCGAGACGCGGTGAGCGGTCCGCACTGACGGAGCGCGGTGAACACAATTGTGCGCAGGTCGGTCTCGCGGTTCCTTCGAAGCGTGGCTTCGATGACGTCGAGCGGACGCATGGCGCGCAGCCCGGAGGTCGCGAGGTCGCCGGAGCCGGCGCCGTTTCGATTCGGGTTCCACAGCGTCGCCAGCCTCCTCACGCCGTCGCGCGGCCGCGAGGATGGCGTCGCTGCTCGGCCAGCCGCTCGGCGGCGAGGTGGCGCGGCTGCAGTTTGAGGTGCTCAGCCTGCAGCATCGCCTTGCACTTGCCGAGCTGGCGACCAACGCCAGCGGAGCGGCGGCGGCGTCACCGCCTCGCCGCTTCTCTGAACCGTGACGTCCACGAATGCCATCGAACTTGTCGTCGTGACCATCTTCTTCGATATCACTCCTCGACCGCTTCATCTTATGTTTCATCGTCGTGCGCTTTCGCCGAACG
>CAJWOS010000087.1 GCA_913044235.1 uncultured Pseudomonadota bacterium | reverse complement strand
GGGCGAGATCGAGGTGTGCGACGACCTCGACACCGACGAAGACTGCAGCGGCACGGCCGACGACCTCGACTCTGGCGTGGATGCCTCGACCTTCACCGACTGGTCTCCCGATACCGACTCCGACGGCTACGGCGATGCCACCGCCACCCTCACCGCCCAGTGCGATGCCCCCACCGGCAGTGTCGACAATGCCGCCGACTGCGACGACGGGGAATTTGACATCAACCCTGACGCCACGGAGGCCTGCGACAGCATCGACAACGACTGCGACACCTTGGTCGACGATGACGACCCCTCCCTCGACCCAACCACAGCCACCGAGTGGGCACCAGACACGGATGGCGACGGCTTCGGCGACGACGCAAGCGTGGTGCGCGCCTGCACCAGCCCGAGCGGCTACACCGATGTGCTCGGAGACTGCGACGACGGGGAATTCGACATCAACCCCGATGCACAAGAGGTCTGCGACGCCGACGACACCGACGAGGACTGTGATGGCTTGATCGACGATGCCGACGACTCGGTCGATGCAAGCACCGGATCGGGCTCTTGGTACGTGGACAGTGATGGCGACGGCTACGGCGACGAGACGGCCTCCGCCGAGCTGCTGTGCGACACACCGACCTCCGGGTACGTGGTGGACAACACCGACTGCGACGACAAAGATGCAGAGGTGAACCCCGGCGCCACGGAAGTCTGTGATCTCGCCGACAACGACTGTGATCCGTCCACCACCGCAGACGGCACCGCCTACTGGGTGCCAGACTCCGGCACCCCATCTGACGTGACCAGCACGCTCGGCGGCAGCTCTGCGGTGTCGGTCACCTGGTCCGACGACGGCGCGCTGTATCTGTGTGCGGGGGTGTGGTCGCTCAATGCCACTGTCGATGGTGCCATCCTCGACGTGGTCGGGGTGGGGGGCAGCAGCGCTGTCACCGTCAACGGCCGAGGCGGACGCCTCCTGGATGTGGAGAACGGAGCCGACCTCTCCCTGAACGGGTTTACGCTGAAGAATGGCTACACCAGCAGCACCGGAGCGGCAGTGCGTGTACGCGGCTCCAGCCTCGTCGGCGACGATCTCGAGATCACCGACCACTCGGCGGGAGACCACGGCGGTGCCCTGTTCGTGTCCAACAGCGCGGTCGAGCTCAGCAACACCATCATCGACGACAACTACTCGGCGGGCGACGGCGGTGGACTCTACGCCACAGGCTCCTCCACCGTGGTGCTCGACACCTGCACGTTGGAAGACAACAGCGCATCGGATGGGGGCGCCGCCAACATCAACGACGCCTCCACACTCACCATGGACAACAGCACGCTCACCGACAACTACGCCTCGGCCTATGGCGGCGCCCTGCGCTGCCAGGATGGTACCTCGGTGTCCATCACCAGCTCGGACTTTTCGTTGAACAGCTCCATCGACGGCGGTGCGGTCGAGCTGTTCGGCTCCTGCACAGGCACGGTGGAGTCCTCCACATTCTCGAACAACTACGCTTCCGACGACGGCGGTGCGATCTGGGCCGAGAATACGCTCGACATCACCGGGTCGACCTTCACAGACAACACCGCATCCGGCCAGGGCGGCTCGGTCTGGAGTGACGACCTCCTCACCGTCGATACTTCCTCGTTCACCGACGGCTACTCAGGCGATGATGGGGGGGCGATTCGGTCCAAGAGCACCCTCACCGTCTCCTCGTCCGTGTTCCACAGCAACCAGGCGGCCGACCGCGGTGGTGCTATCGATGCGAGTGAAGCCACAACCGTCAGCGCGTCGACCTTCACCGACAACTATGCAGACGACGCCGCTGCCATCGACTCCAACGCATCTTTGGTGATCAACAACTCCACCTTCGACAGCAACAGCGTGGGAGACAAAGGAGGCGTGCTGCGACTCAACTACGGTGCTTCGGACTCGTGCGAGATCAACGGGGGCAGCTTCACGAACAATACAGCCCGCGACGGCGGCGTGGTCTATGCCGACTTCGGCTCCAGCAGCAGCATTCTCGAAGTCGACTCTGCCGTGTTCACCAACAACACCGCATGGTCGAACGGCGACACGGTCCGATACAAGTATGGCTCATCGTCGAACTACACCTTCACCGGCACGCAGAGCTTCACCTGCCAGTCCTCGGCCGGCTGCTACTGAAGCCCCCATCGGGGATCAAGACATCGTCGAGCGCAGCAAACCCCCACGAGCGCGAGCCTACCCCGCAACGGCAGGTCTCCATGCGCTTGAGCCTTCAACGCGCACGCGCCAGTGACCCACGACACAGCGCCTACCCACAGGATCGGCAGGCGCGTCTTGTGGACGGGCTGGACAGCACAGGGGCAGACTCACAGCCACTCGGGGTGGACAGCAGCAGACCGCTGCCACCCCGTCGACCGGCGCGTGCGGCTCCCCGCGTGCGCGCCCTCGGTTCACTTGCCTGAGGGGCGTGCCTGGATGCCGTAATCAGAGAGGTCGACGGGGATTTGGGCCTGGATGTCGGCCATGGGACCCGAAACCGTTTCCCAGGTGCCTTCATCACCCATGAACCGCAGGTCGAACGCACGCTGGCCCCAGCCCCGGCCAAAATCGGCACCCATCTCCGCAACCGCACTGTTCACATCTCCCGGCATGGAGAGGGCCCAGCCAGCAAGGGTGTGCACGGGCTCCGCAAGCGACAGGAAGGGCTTCCAACCACGGGTATCGGGCAGCTCTGCCGCCTGGATTTCATCTTGCTCGCCCTGGCTGATGCGGAGGCCGTACCCCTGCGAGGAACCCCACTGGGCTTCCTTGTCGAGGGACCAGTCTTCGCTGTCTGCAGAAAAGCTCCGCTCCGGCCACACCATCGAGCCACGGGGAAGAAACTGCGCCGCGGCCTCGGTGCTGACCGAAGGAGCCGGGCGGTAGTGCAGCACATCACGCTCGAAGGCGGTCTGCCCATGGCTGTCGAGGACACCCACGAGGTGTGCCCCATCGCGGTCAAGCGCGACGGCAAACTCCGCCTCGAGGGAAGGGGCTCCATCCAAGGCATCTTCGAGGTCATAGAGCGACATGTCCTCGGAAATCAGAACCATGGCTCCGTTGCCCATGGCGTCTCGAACAAACATCCACCCTTCGCCGGCTTCCATCGGGGCTTTGGGATCGGCATACGAGTCCGACAGGAGGAAGGCCCGCTGGCCCTGTGCCTGCACGGGCACCATTTCCATCGCGAAGGATCCACCCATCGCGACCATGGCTTCCGCATGGAATGCCCGCACCACAGTGGAGCGATCCACAAAGCGATCGTTCCGGTCGTCGGGCTTGTCTACAATCGTGCCGGGAATCACGGCGGAAGAAACAAGGCTGGCAATCAAGAGTGCGGTGTTCATCGAAATCTCCGAAGTCGGTTGTGATCAAGTTCACAACCGCTCCAACGGTCATCCTCCCGCTCTACACAACCCCCTCGAATGAATTTCCGAAAACTTCGGATTCTGTCGCGGCACACGAGTGGCTCTTTCAACCGTATGAAAGGTCGTTTTCATCAATCCAAAATCATGGAATATCACTGAACCCAGTCGCTGCACTGCTCGGCCCGTACACACCCTCTGCGCCTTTACGCTCCCGTGCGGCGACGCATCCGCCGGGCAAGCCACTCGCTCGCCAGTAGGGTGAGGAAGGCCACCGTCACACTGAGTCCACAGAGCCGAGCCGCCGCCAGCTCCTGTCCGGGCACCTGCACCAGGCCGTACAAAGCAAGCGGTAGGGTGCGGGTCTCGCTCGGGATGCTCGAGACAAAAGTGATCGTGGCTCCGAACTCCGAGAGTGACCGAGCAAACGCCAGGATCGCACCAGCGATGACCCCCGGCGCAGCGAGCGGCAAGGTGACCGTGAAGAATACACGTCTGGGGCTTGCCCCGAGCGTTCGCGCAGCCTCCTCAAGCCCGGGTTCCACCGCTTCTACAGACAGCCGAATCGCCCGCACCATGAGCGGGAACGCCACCACAGCCGAGGCCAGCACCGCACCGCGCCAGGTAAACGCAAGCGGCACCCCCAGCCCGTCGAGGAGGGGTCCGAGCGGACCGCCACGCCCAAACAGAACCAGCATCAGGTAGCCCACCACCACAGGAGGCAAGACCAGGGGCAAGTGCACCAGGCCGTCGAGCAGAGCCTTCCCTGGAAACTCGATCCGAGCCAAGAGCCATCCAATGCCAATCCCTACCGGAAGACTCCCCAGCACCGCGAGAAAAGCCACGCGCAGCGACAAGCCCAGAGCTTCGGCTTCGAGGGGGGTGAGGGTCATCGACGCAAGGCTCCCACCAAGCCCATGGGCGGCCGTAAAAGATCCGCGAGACCACCGTGGCTTGTGGCCGGCGAACCGTCATCATCCCTGCCGGGAGTCATGGGTCGGTGGCGGGCAGGCATGCTTCGGTCTAACCGGTGCACTTTCGCAGACCGAGCGACATCCGAGGCTCCGCGTCCACAACGCGGCGACACGAACGACCGGCCCTCACGCCGCGAGAGCGGTCTCAGCGCGAGAAGCCCACGCCGGGCTCGGGAACCGCGAGAACCTCAAAGTCTGCACCGGTGTTGTTGGTGTCCACCAACCGTCCACTCTCGTCGCGTCGACGACGCACGGACTCACCCGTGTAGGTGCCCGAAACATAAATGAAGCCACTGTCGATCGACTCGTGCAAGCGCTTGTACTCGCCACTCTCCGCGTCCATCAGCGCTTCCATCGTGTCGACCACCGCAGAGGCCGGTGCCTGCATCGGGCCGTACCGAGGATGGCCTACCTGCTCGAGCTCTGCTTCATCGACCGACAAGACCACCATGGTGGGTCCAAAGACCGTGACCAGCCAGTCGTATCCACCGGTGTACCAGACGCTCTCGAGGTTGGGCACGAAGGCATCGTCCATGTCTTCGCCGTAGGTCTCCACAAAGGTCTCGTAGTCGGCATCCGAGAGGTCGACCGAAGAGTATGGGTTGTGCTCACCGGCATCGTGGGCAATCACCAGCGACCCGCCGGGCTCGAGCAAAACCTCTTCTGGCGCCCCAGGAATCCGCCACACGTTCCCCAGATACACATGGTCTGGATCGGCCACGAACGGCCCACCAGGGGCATCTCCAGGGTTGAGTCCGCCAGAGATTCCGTAGGCATCCCCCAGCAGCAGTCCACCCACCATCACGGGCGCATCGGCAATATTCACAAGCTCCAGAAACTGGTCAGCGTAGTAGCGGTCGATGCCCGCGGTCGGAACCGCCCCCGAGTAGTAAACCTCCTCGATCAACAGGTTCCCCTGGGGCGGAAGGGCCTCCACCATCGGCTCGCCGGAGTCTTCCGGCCCGCCAGAGTCGACTTGCACTGAGACGTCTGCGCGTGTTTCCTTGGACGATAGGTCGGCGTCCTGACAGCCGATGCCGAAGAGCGCGAAGTAGAACGCCGAGGCCGTCGCCAGCACCTGCGCAAACAGCTTACGCGTTTTTCCACCATCCATCGGTATCTTCGACGCCGCAACCACGCGATCAGCCGCACGGCGTGCACCGGTCAGGTTGCGTGCCGTGGGCCCCAGCTCCAGCTCTGCCAGCGGTCCGGTGACGAAGACCCTCGGATGCCAACGCAGCTGGTCGTCGACCAGTGGATACCCGCATTCCGCCACGGGCAGGTCGTGCTCCGCGACGAGCTTGTCCAGCATTTCTCCGCCCGGCCGACGAGACGAAAAGCCCGTAGCCAGGACCAGAGCCTCAACCTCCACATCGGCCTGTTCACCATCCAACGCCAACACCATCGAGCCTCCATGCACGGTGCCCCCCATCAGAGCACCCACCGTCCAGCGCACGCTGCCTGCATTCTGGGCGCGGGTCAGAGCGCGCTTCACGTCGGGTGGCATCGAGCCTCGATGGCGAGCCTTTGAAATGATGTGTCGACGCACCCCTGGATCCTGCACCGCGGCAAATCCCCGCATGTACTTCGGGCCGATCCAGCCAGGCTCGCTGTCGAAATCATGCTCGCGCGGAAAATGACGCGCGATGATGGTCACGGTCTTGCCTGCATCCGCCAAGCGCACGGCAAGCTGGGCAGCACTGATACCACCGCCGAGAATCGCCACCGATTTCGGCAGCTCGTTGGGTTCGAGAGCACTCTCGCCTTCGAAAATGTGTCGGACCAGGCCTCCCGCGGCCCGCAGTCGGCTTGCGGACTCCGGCCACCGAGGCGCGTCACTGTTGCCGATCGCGAGCACAATGCGACCCGCAGTCAAGCGCCGCCCCCCCTGCAAGGAGAGGAGCGCGGCATCTGCCTGAAGCTGTATGCGAGTCACACGATCTTGAACATGTCGTGCGGGGATGTTGTAGGCCTTCATTACCGACGCCGAGTGACTCGCGAAGAGCTTCAAGGCGGGGCGCCTCTTGGGCGGGGCAAACAGGTCTCGCTTCCGGCGGTCACGCTTTCGACGACCCGCATGCTGGAGCAGACCGAACGGCTCCACCCCCAAATGATGCACTGCAGGAGACCGCAGAAAGCGCATTCCTGTGCTTGCTGTGTGGCAATTCCAGCGGTGGAGGAGCTCCGGCGCGGGATCGACAATGCACAGTCGCTCTGGCGACACCGTGCCTTCCGCCAGCAGCCGCACCGCAACATGCACCCCAAAAGGGCCGCCCCCAACGATCACCCAGTCAAAATCAGACATGGACGCCACCGCTCGCTGGGCGCTCGCCTCGACACATGGGTGCCCATCCCGCACCGACTCCGATCCGCCTGTCGTCAATTCGACTCCAGCAAAACATCAAATCCCCAAGTGCCGAGGTCGAAGCGCTCCCCATCGGAGACGGGGGTGGTCTCGTAGCTTCGAGGGTTGATGGTCACTTCCACGAACTGCACGTTGGAGAGCACACCCGACCATGCTTCGCCGACGGCACCACCCAGCGCATCGAACGCGATCTCTCCGCCCACCTCGGGCATGAAGGTCGCGTCGCAATGAGCATGGTCGCCGTGCTGTTGACAGCCCGTCTGCACGAGCATGCACACACCGCAGGTGGCGTAGTTTGCTTCTGCAGTTCCGATCGAGCGGCTCTCAGCACCTTCGGCACCACCATGGCCCGGGTAATTTTCGATGGACAGCCAGGTACGACCATGCTTCGCAGTCAAGACCTGGTAGGGGCTCGCGCCGTTGTAGAACACGCCAACCACGCTGCCAGGGTCGAAGTCCGTTCCCTCACCGCCGGTACCGTCTCCGTCCGAACCCTCTTCGTCGAACTCCGAGTGGTCATAGTCAGACGGCACGCAGTCCATCCCATCTGGCGACATGGCATAGCCTTCATCGCAGTGGCAGTGGCCGTGTTCGTCGTTCATCTCACCGTTTCCACCGCACGGTTCGTCGTCGACCTTTTCCCCAGCATCGTCGGACGATGCATCGCACCCGGCGGTCGAGAGCGAAAGGAGCGCGAAAAGTGTCGCATAGGCGCTGTTTACGATTTTTTGGTTCATGATGCCCCGCACAACCTGTTTCTCGGGCCCAGTATTGCCCGCCTGCACTTAATGCAACTGAGTTGCAATAAGAATCAGCACCCCCAGGCGCCTCTTTTCGTTCCGAAGGGTGCGGCGACCTCTGGCATCCGACCTGCTCGCGCGACAGAGGCGCTTGCCAAAGCCCGCAGACAAGCAATGGTTTCTCACAAGCAGCAGCACGCAACCGGGTCGACGAACCGGTATGCTCTCGTACCGGCCTCGCTGGATACCCACCGTACTCCTTTGGCTCACAGATGCACTTCAGTACGCGCTTTTCATCCCGGCTCACTCCGACCTCCGGAAGGCCATCGTGGTGCCTGCCACTCGTCTGCGCTGGCTCGCTGCTCACCACAGCCTGCAACAGCGACTCTTCGGCCTGTGACCAGGGCAAGGGAAGCTGCGCCGCTCCGCCGGAAGCACCGGGGGAAGCGGCCACCACTGCCCCGAGCGACGGGACTGACCCCACCGATGACACGGATGATACCGACGGGAGGCCCGGCTTCGAAGACAGTGGAGCGCTCGAAGACGACTCAGGCGAACCGCCTGTCGCTCCGCCTGTCAACCTTCTTCAAAACGCCAGCTTCGAAGACGATGACAGCAGCTGGAACATCTGGGGCGGCGCAGTCACGGTCACCGGAGAGGCTCATGACGGAGTCCGTGCGCTCGAAGCCACCGCCACCAACGGTGCTGAGCAGCTCGTGACCGCCCTCGAACCCAACACCGTTTATCGGCTCAGCGGCTGGGGAAGATCTGCCGGTCCGGAGCCGATACTCATCGGCGTCAAAGACTATGGCGGCGCCGAGCTGCGGGTCAGCTTCTCTGAAGCTGAGTACCGCGAAGACAGCCTCACCTTCACGACAGGGCTCTCCAACACCACCGCAGTGGTCTACGCCTACAAGCACGCCGATGCCACACCGGCCTACGCAGATGCACTCGTGCTCACATCCGAAGGACCGTCGGCTCGAACGCCCACCTGGTCTGATGAGTTCGACGGAGAAGGTGCGCTCGACCCGACCCGCTGGACCTCCGAGAGCGGGTTTGTTCGCAACGAAGAGCTCCAGTGGTACCAAGCCGACAATGCCTTCCAGGAGGATGGCGTCCTGGTCATCGAAGGTCGCACCGAGGACCGGCCAAACCCCAACTACGAGGCCGGCTCCACCGACTGGCGCACCAGCCGTGAGACCATCCAATACACCTCGGCCAGCGTCACCACGAAAGACCTCTACGCATTTGAGTATGGCACTCTTGTGGTGCGGGCGAAAGTCACCAATTTCACGGGTACCTGGCCAGCCATCTGGACCCTCGGAACCAGCTGCGAGTGGCCCTCAAGCGGCGAAATCGACGTGATGGAAAACTACGGTGGCAACATCCTAGCCAACTTCGCCTGGGGTACCAACACCCGGTGGTCCGCCGAGTGGGATGCCTCGCGCTGGCCGGTGGCCGACTTCGGTGCTGGGTGGACCGACGACTTCCACATCTGGGAGCTTGAGTGGTCGACCACCCGCATGGTCATCCGCCTCGATGGGCAAGTACTGAACGATGTGTCTCTGGCAGATACCATCAACGGTTCTGCAAGCTGTGCCGGTCAGAACCCCTTTCAGCAGTCGCATTACATCCTGCTGAACCTGGCACTGGGCGGGGCCGGAGGCAGCGTGAGTGCGCTCAGCTTCCCCACTCGGTATCTGGTCGACTATGTGCGGGTATACGAGCCAATCTGATGCGTATGCGGTGTACGAACCCACAGGGGATGCACCCACCACACGCACCACTTGCGTTCCGTGCCCAGGCCCGCAACGGAGCCTGGCCTAGAGGCTTTGTCGCGAGGGGCCTTTCGAGGCGGTGACCTGCCGCGGGACGCCCAGGCGGAATACCATCCGTTCAAGCAGTCCCCACACACGGAGCCCACATGTCCCGGGTGCTGATCACCGCACTCTACAAGTTCGTGCCCCTGCACGACCACGTGGCACTGCGCGCACCGATCCTCGCCCGCGCCGAGGCTGCTGGCATCCGGGGCACCCTGCTCCTCGCCGCTGAAGGGATCAACGGCACCATCGCGGGTCCCGAAGAGGGGCTGCGCAGCTTCCTGACTTGGCTGCGCGAAGATGCAAGGCTGGCCGACCTGATGCACAAAGAGTCATGGACCGACGACATGCCGTTCTTGCGGCTGAAGGTGAAGCTGAAGAAGGAAATCGTGACCATGGGTGTGCCGGGCATCAATCCCAACACCCGTGTGGGCACCTACGTGAAGCCAACAGACTGGAACGCGCTGATCTCCGACCCCAGCGTGGTCTTGATCGACACCCGCAACGACTACGAGGTGGAGATCGGCACCTTTCGCGGTGCCGTCGACCCGAATACCGAATCGTTCACCGACTTTCCCGCCTGGTCTGCGCAAGCGAAGGAGCTCCAAGGCAAGACCCGCGTGGCCATGTTCTGCACGGGCGGAATCCGATGTGAAAAGGCGAGCGCCTACCTACTGTCGCAGGGCGTGGAAGAGGTCTATCACCTGGAAGGCGGCATCCTGAAGTACCTTGAAGAGGTTCCAAAGACCGAGAGCCTCTGGGAAGGCGAGTGCTTCGTGTTCGACCGCCGGGTCTCGGTCGACCACGACCTCAAGCCCGGACGCTACTCGATGTGCGCCGGCTGTCGCCGAGCGGTCAGCCCGGAAGCCCGCCAGTCCCCCCAGTTCCTCGAAGGGGTTTCCTGCCCGGCCTGCTACGACCGGCTCACAGACGACCAGCGGGAGCGCTTCGCCGAGCGTCACCTGCAGCTCACGCTCGCGCGTACACGCGGCCAGACCTTCTGGGGTCGCCGCCCCGAGGAACACCCAGCGCCTTCCACGCGCAAGAAACCCGCCCGCCATCCGCTGCCGATTCTCTACAGCTTCCGTCGCTGTCCCTACGCCATGCGGGCTCGGATGGCCCTCCGCGCGGCCGCGATTCCCGTGGAAATTCGAGAGGTGGTCCTGCGCGACAAGCCCCCACACATGCTCGAGCTCTCCCCAAAGGGCACGGTGCCGGTGTTGTGGCTCTCCGACAACACGGTGATCGACGAGAGCCGAGACATCATGATGTGGGCCCTGCAGCGCAAGGATCCCGAAGCATGGTGGCCCAACCACCCCGACGCTCTTCGGGATGCGCTCGCTCTGATCGACCGCAACGACCACGAGTTCAAGCATCACCTCGATCGATACAAGTATGCGACCCGGTACGAAGGAGCGGTAGCGGTTGAGCATCGAACCGCCGCCGAGGCCTTTTTCGCAAACCTCGAACAGCGCCTCTCTGAAAAGCCATTCCTGAGCGGCCTCAGCCGGGGCTTTCTCGATGCAGCCATCATGCCCTTCGTTCGCCAGTTCGCCAACACGGACCGCTCTTGGTTCGATGCCGCCCCGTACCCACACCTGCAGGCGTGGCTGGCACAGGAGCTCGCCTCCCCAAGCTTCACCGAGGTCATGACCAAGTACCCACAGTGGTCGGGCGACGGCCCCGGCGTGCGGTTCCCTGCTGGAACCCCCTGAAATGCGCTTTCAACCGGCTGCGCGCACGGCGGCGTTCCGCGCACTGGCAGCCACACAGCCGGGGTGCACGCCGTACCACAACCACCGTCCGATCTTCATTCGCAAACATAGCGAAGGCCAGACCCTCGCCAGTCTCCTTGCTCAGGTGCGGCCCTACTCTCAGGATGCCTCCCTGATGGAGCGTCATCGCGCTCGAGGATGGCTCACGGTCGACCACAAGTCGGTGGGACTGGAGCGGGTTCTGGTGGCTGGAAACATCGTGCGAATGGTGATTCCCGACACGGTCGAGCCCGCGATTTCACCCGACCTGCTCGTACTGCACGAAGATCACGACATCCTGGTCATCGCCAAGCCCTCGCCGCTACCCATGCATCCGAGCGGACGCTTCAACAAAAATACGCTCGTGTGGCTCGCGCGCGAAGCATGGCCTGACCTGACGCTCAAGCCCGTGCATCGGCTGGATGCAAACACCACCGGCGTACTCGTTTGCGGCAAGACCGCACCAGCCGCACGCTCCCTTGTGGCGCAATTCCGGGAACGACGCGTCCAGAAGCACTACATCGCGAGAGTCCACGGTGCACCCGACACACCGGAGCTCACCATCGACGCCCCCATCGCGCAGCGTCCCTCGAAGGCCGGAACCCGTAGCATCCAGCCCGACGGGCAAACAGCGCGCACCGATGTGCGGCTGCTCCGTCGCTTCTCCGACGGCACCAGCTTGCTCGAGCTTCGCCCTCACACCGGCCGCACCCACCAGATCCGATTGCACCTGCAGACCGTTGGCCTACCCATTGTGGGCGAAAATGCATACACCGGAGATGCCAACCCGACCACGGGCTTTACCCGCGCCGACCCCTCCCTCTGCTTGCACGCCACTCGGATCGGGTTTCACCATCCCACCACCGAGGTGTGGATGGAGCATGCGGCACCGCCTCCACCCTGGCACGCACACGAGACCTCGGCCCCCAGCCAACCGGCCCGTTGAAGGTGCCGCTCTCCGTCGCCCGCAAGCGCCCATTCACCACATCACTGCGAGACTTTCACAGGGTCTTCTCGAGAGGTGGGTCTACCGAGGAACCGGGTGCAAGCGGCGCGGTCAGTCGCAGGCAGCATCGTCGAGGTTGCCCGTGTTCACCACCAGGCCCCCCAGGTCTGTGAGCGCTTCTGCAACCGCATCGACCTCGCAAGCAGGCAAGAGCGGATTGTCATGCATATCGAAGTTTTCGCCCACCGACCGGAGTGATGGAAGACTCGAGCCGATGCTCGCAAGGCGATCGTTTCGCGTGACCGAGACACGCACCCCCACCGTGGCGAGCGAAGAGAAATCACCCAGTGCGGTCAATGAGTCGTTGTCGTCGATCTGGAACCAGCGCTCTACCTCAACCAAGGCACCCACATCGAGTCCAGCCAGCACTGGATTGCCATGAACCTCCAGCTCTCCCGCGGACACCAAACCAGACAGAGCGATCATTTCAAGGTTTGAATTTCGGACAATCTGGACATTGTCTTTCACGCTTTCCACCGAGAGAGAGATGGCGCGAAGCTGGGGGAGCTCGGCGATGGAAATCGACTCGTTCACGGTGGTCAGTGCACCCAGACCATCCAATGTCTCGATCAGCGGACTCTGAACAACAAAAAGGGTCTTGCCCACATAGGAAATGTTGTCCAAGCCCGAGAGTGACGAAAGCGCACTGGCAGCCTGGATGTTGAGGTACCCTCGCACCTCGGTGAGCCCCTCGAGTCCTGTCAACGAGGCGAGGTTGGTGTTGGTGATCACGAGGTTTCGACTCAATCCCGTGATGCTTGTGAGCGCTGAAATGTCAGTCAGGACTTCGGTGTCCTCGATCGTGAGCCCTTCCAGCGAAGTCAATCCATCGAGACCGGCAAAGCTGGTCATGGTCGAACCGCGGATTCCCAGGTCACCGCCGATGGTCTGGACGGCCTCGAGACCGGTGAGCGATGGAAGTGTGGTGGTGTCTTCGATCCGCAGACTGCCGGTGATCTCCTGGAGCGCATACAGCTTTGTGAGGTCGGTGACGCCTTCGAGCAGTCCGACACTCCCCTGGATCACTTCGTACCCTTCCAGCAAGGCCACATCTGCATCGGAGCGAAACTCCACGTCACCCACATAAATGGGGATTCGCCCTGGTCCGTCGGGAGGCGCGGATCCCGAGTCAGCCTCTGCGTCCGGGGTCACGGCCGGCGAGGAGGAGTCGCCTGACTTGGGGGCACAAGCATGGAGCACAGCCACCAAGCACCACTGAACTCGCATTTCGGACCTCCTGCCGTCGCCATCGGGAACCGCCCGCCCGTATCCGCCCCATCATGGACCGGCCCTCTACCGGACGGCCGCAAAAACAAAAATTGTCCAGAAAACAGGTCAATCGCAACATTTGAATCAGACAAATCAGACTAGATGAATCTACCTCTTGGCACAGAAAACCAGCATGGTACCGTTGGTGCATTCACGGGGCTCTAATGAGTCAATATAACCGGAGGGTCTGGCGGGCCCTCCAGGGAATGTCTGTGGGGGATGCCTTTGGTATGGCACTTCTCCGTTCTCCAGACACCGCGGAGCTGATTGCTCGGCAGCGGTGTCCGCGTGGCCCGTGGTGCTACTCCAGCAGCACCATCCAAGCCGCGGTTCTCGGGAAGCATCTCCAGACGCACCACACCATGCATCCCGACCATCTCGCATTCGAGCTGGCGGAAGCCTATGCGGTGGATCCGAAGCGAAACTACGGATCGAACACGGGCGCGTTGCTGGAACGAATTCACCATGGTGAATCGTGGCGCACGTTGTCGCCGTCTTCATTCGCCGGTTTTGGCTCCATGGGTACCGGTGCTGCCATCCGCGCGATTCCTGTGGGCATCCACTACGCAACCGACCGCAGTCGCGCCGTTGACGCGGCACGTCTTTCTGCGCAAGTCACCCATTCCAACACCAACAGCATCGAAGGCACGGTCGCGGTGGCCTTGACGGTCGCATTTTTTGCCAACGGCAACACCGATGTCCACTCGGTCTGGGACGCGCTCCTGTCGAACCTCAAGCCAAGCTTCATCCGCAAGCGGATCTTCCATGCATCGGAGCTGGCTCCGTCCGCTTCGCCGGAAGCAGCGGCCCAAGTTCTGGGCAACGGGCGCTGGCGGTGTGCCCATGACACCGTGCCCTTTGCACTGTGGTGCGCGCTCAACCATGGGGCCAGCTACCGCGCTGCGCTGTGGACCACAGCGATGGGCGCCGGTCGACTCAACGCCACGTGCGCCCTGGTCGCAGGGATTCTCGCTGCGGGAGGCCGAGAAGCCCCCGCGAGCTGGCAGAGCCAGACTGACCGGCTGCCCGAATTCCTCACTCCGCGGCGTCCAACCGGTACACTCGCAAGTCCGTATCGTCGAACATCGGCGTGGCCGTGAGGTCTAGGAACTGCAGGGTCATCCGCAGACGGTCCTCCGGGTACCACGACTTATGCACCACGACCCAGCGAAGGCCCTCTTGCACAATGTGCTGGCGCCCGAGCTCAATGTCGAGCCAAGGCATCTCCGCGGGCAGGAGCGACAGGGTCGTTCGCTCGATCTCCAGCAGGTAGGCGGTGTACCGGTTGTGGTACAGGATCGGCGGCGTGGGGTCGTTCAAGGCGTACACCACCGGCAAGCCGTGTGCGAGCTGGCCCGCCAGGTAGTGGGACCGCGCAAGGACCGGTACGCCCACAGGCAGATCAAGGACTGCACCCTGGTCGAGCGCAGAGAAGACCGGGTGTGGCTCCACACGACTCGTGGGCAACGGGAACACCGCTGCAGTGGCGTAAAACGACTCCAACACTCGACCCGTGCCAAGAATCAGCCCCAACAGCAGGGCCACGGTCCAGCCTCGACGGCGCTCCACCTCGGCCACAAGCCAGCCCAAGAGCACCACCAGGGCCACGGTGGCCCCCTGCACGAACCGATAGGCATGGGAGATGCGCGAAAACATCGGAAATGCCTTGAAAAAGGCCAAGAATGGCAGCGGCATCCAACCGCCAAGAACCAAGAGGTAATCGCCGTTTACGTAGAGGAATGGGCCCAAGGAAAGCGCCAAGAAGGCCAGCGCGATTCCAATCCAGCGACGGCCGTTTCGGTCGGTCACCACGAGGCCGCCGAGGAGTGCCGGCCAGAGGAGCATGTGCCCCAGGGAGACCACCACAATCAGGTCTTCGTTGAACACGGCCTTCAGATCGGGCGAGTAGAATTTGCCCGGCATCACCAGAGCCACCAGATCGGTCATGTTGTGCATGATGAGGGTGGACCACACGAAGTCGGGATCACGAGTGACCATGGCGTCCTCGGCACCCATGGTCGACAAGAATGCCGCAAACGGACCCGCCACCACCAGGGCGGTCGCTCCCACACCGATCGCCAAGGTGCGCATGGCCAGCCCCCAAGGCACCGATGGCATCACCTCAACCCGCCGTTGCTTTCGCCGGGTCACGCGCAGCCTGGGTGGCCGGTACCGGTCGTAGATCGCGCCCCCAATCATCGCGATCAGGAAGAAGCCTGCAAACAGACCGTAGTACCAGCTTGCTAAAGCATTGAGCCCAGCCAAAGCACCTGCCAGTACTGCGTTTCGCGGCGTCGGATGTGCAAATGTGACCCGCATGGCCACGAGCGCCAGGGGCAGCCAGCCAGCCGAACAGGTCTCGCTGATGCCGTTGTAGGCCTGACCGAGAAGATGGGGTGTCACCATGTAGGCCACGCCAGCGACGGTCGCGCCCACACGGCTGTCCGTGACATGGAGAGTGAGCGCGTAGGCACCCACCCCACACAGCATGAAATTGAAGAAGAAGGCCGCGTTGTAGGCGGCCACGGGACCCGCGAGCACCTCAACCGGCAGCATGAGCACCGCGTTGAGGGTGTCGATGAACCAAAGACTGCCACCATAGGGCCAGCCCAGATGGTCGGTGCGAATGGGCAACCGGAAGCTTGAGAGCTCCTCGGAGACCCACCAGTAGCCCCAGACGTGATTCCAGACGTCGTTGCCCTCGTGCCCGATGGCGAGGATCAACGGCGACGACAGGACCGGACCACAGATCACCAGCGAGAGCGCCACGAACAGCAACAGGGGAATCAGATGGTGACGCAAGAACTGAAGCAACGGTCCATCCCAGGACGGGGCCCTCATTCCATCACACAATGCACCCCCATGACGCCGACCGTCGCCGAACTTGCCTCCCCCCCAGCGGCCGTCGAGGTCCATCCTGCACAAAGAGTTGCGCCCCAAAGCAGGCTGGAGCCGGATGGTTCTCCACATGGCACCTGCATGGGCAACCACGACCGTTGTGCAAGCTCCCGCGACTCACTTCGCATCGCACAAGAGCCACACTTGAGAAGCCAGACATGGCGCAGCCTCAGCTACGCGGCCATGGGCAAATCGGCGCGATGCCCAGTGCCGAGCGGTAAGATCCCAGCCTCAATCGCACTCTTCTGGAACAATCCGTTCGTAAGAGATGCGCATCATCGGCCAGGAGCAGTCGGCGCCCGTGTTCTGCCTCCAGCTACCATCGCCATAGTCGGTCCAATTGGCGGCGCAGGGCAGCTCGAAATTGGAGTAGCCCACGTTTGGAAAGCCCAAAGAGTCCCAACCCACTGCCACAAACAGCTCCGAGCGATCGAACGACCCTGGCGGGATTTGATCGCTGAAATCGAAGGTCATCCAGGCTGCAATCTGCTCTCGGTCGTTGCTCGACCAGTCGGCATCCGCGGGCAGTCGGAGCGCTGACCAGGAGAGCTCAGATTTCCGCACGCGCCGGTTGAGGCGGTAGGCTTGTCCCGTGGGAGACGGACCTTCGTAGATCTCGACAGTGACTGAGTTTTCGTCGGCATACCAGTCAAAATACCAAGCGGGGAACATCACCATCACCTCAACGGTGGTGGGCCGCCAGCCGTCCGATGTGGTGGGGCCTTCGATGTTGAGCCCGTCCCGA
>CAJWOS010000086.1 GCA_913044235.1 uncultured Pseudomonadota bacterium | reverse complement strand
ACGGAATATACGAATCGACGAAGAATTCCCGATACCTGTTACCTCCCGTCCTCGCCCCGCTCGGCGGCGAGGTCGGCGAGCCAAATGGCTTTCGACTTCGCGAGCGCGATCATCGCCTCCCTCGTGGGACAGCTGATGACACGCGTAACGCGAGGGCACGCAGGACGTGGTTCTGGGGTGGTAGTGCATCTGGGGGACACGCGAAGCACAGGCATAGAAAGCGAGCACCGCGAGGTGCGAAAAGCAAGCACCTCAAAAGCGAGCACCTCAGGTGGCGACGAGGACAGTAATGTTGATACCGCGGAAGATTTTGATAACATGAAATGTTTTGATGCAAGGAATACATTTGATATCACGGAAGGTTTTGATACTATGAAACATTTTGATACAAGGGAAGGCGTTGATACTGGAAGACAATTAGATACAGGAATAGATAAAGACACTGAACCCCGGAATCCACGACACTATCATTGCCGTCGCCCGTCGCAGCCGCCTCGCCGCACGCATTCTCACCATCGCCAGCCCCGCCTTCTCAGCTCGAAACCGATCCCGCATTCCGATCCCGCATTCTTCTCTCCAATGCCGATGCCGATGCCGATGCCGATGCCGATGCCGATGCCGATGCCGATGCCGATGCGGACGCAGACGCAGACGCAGACGCCCAACTGCGAGCGCAGGCAGTGGCGCGATCCGACTGCGAATCGGTCGACGGGAACCCGGTGCCCGGTGCGACCTCGTACTTTTTCGGTCGCTATACGGGCTCGGGGAGCGCCTGGGTGGGTATCGAGGAGTGGATTCTGCGCGCCAACGAGACCTGGCGAGAGGCAGGTGAGGGCGACTGCGTGGTGCAGTGGGCCGTGAGTGCGGAGCGCACCTCTGATATTGGCAGCTGTGCGGCCTGCGACTACGGACTCGATGTGGTGGCGAGCCTGGACCTGTCCAGCACTACGTGTCCCGAAGCTCTGTACGAGAACAGCGAGACCTTCACGGCATCGTACGCGGTGAGGGTTCAGGGAGACTTGGCGACCTTCTATTTTTCGGGCAGCGGACAGCTGGTCGGAGAGGGCAACGCCACAGACTCGGGGGCTAGCTTTCTCTCGCCAGCCCGGTGCGTTTGGTTCTGAGCACGCGTCCACACACAAGAGACCGACCGGAAGAAATTGCGGTCGGTTCGTTGCTTTTTTGACACGACGGGCCTCCGGCGGCCGCGGTTCCGATTATGAATGAATCTTCATTCAGTCATTCGCGACGCCCCCCCGCGTCTTCATCACACGGTCCGCCAGCCATGGAGTGGACATGCAGCTGTACAAAGCTCCCAACGCCGACATCAAGTTCAATCTCGAAGCCTTCGACTACGAAGGACAGGTGGCGTCTATCGACGAATACGCCGACTTCGACCTCGACATGGCGATGTCCCTCCTCGACGAGCATGCTCGCTTTTGCGAAAACGAGCTGCTGCCGCTCAACGAGTCGGGAGACCGCAAGGGGATTCACTTCAACCCCGACGATGCCTCGGTCACTCTGCCCGAGGGCTTCAAGGAAGCCTTCAACGGCTACAAGGAAGCGGGCTTTCTGGGGCTGCCGTTCCCTCCCGAGCACGGTGGCACAGGCGCACCGCTCACCCTCGCAGCGGTCGCCAGCGAGGTCCTGATTGCCACAAATAAGGCCTTTTCGATGTGCCCTGGCCTCACCTCTGGTCTCATTGAGGCGCTTGAGGCCCATGGCTCCGACGACCTCAAGGGTCGCTACCTGGAAAATCTCATTACTGGAAAGTGGTCGGGCACCATGTGTCTGACCGAGCCCCAGTGCGGGACCGACCTCGGCATGTTGACCACCAAGGCGATCCCCGAGGGAGACCATTACCGGCTCACCGGCTCGAAGATCTGGATTACCTTCGGCGAGCACGACCTTACCGAGAACATCGTGCATCTCGTGCTGGCACGGCTTCCCGATGCGCCTCCAGGAATCAAGGGAATCTCGGTCTTCATCGTGCCCAAGGTGCGGGAAGACGGCACCGCCAACGGCGTTTCGTGCGGGGGCCTTGAACACAAGATGGGCATCCACGCCTCGCCGACTTGCGTGATCAACCTCGACAATGCGGTTGGGTACCTGGTGGGTGTCCCGCACAAGGGTATGCGTGCGATGTTCACCATGATGAACAATGCACGGCTCAATGTGGGCGTGGAAGGACTGGCCCTTTCCGACGCCGCCTACCAGCACGCGCTCGCCTACGCGAAGGATCGGCGGCAGAGTCGCTCACTCGACCCGGCCAAGCGTGAGCTCGATCATGCAGCAGATAACATCCTGGTGCACCCCGATGTGCGCCGGATGTTGCTCAACGTGAAGTCCACGAACGAAGCGCTGCGGGGTCTCGTGACCTACATCGCGATCAACATCGACCGTGCGCACCACTGCGCGGATGAAGCTGACCGTCAGAAGTCCGACGACATTGTGGCTCTGCTCACACCCATCATCAAGTCCTACGCCACCGAGCGCGGCTTTGAGAACGTCTCGGAGTGCATGCAGGTCATGGGTGGCGCCGGCTACACGCAGGACTGGCCGGTGGAACAGTACCTTCGCGACGTGCGCATCGCGTTGATCTACGAGGGAACCAACCACATCCAGGCGCTCGACCTTGTGGGGCGCAAGCTCCCGCGGCACGGTGGACGACTGCTCCAGACCTTCATGGGTGAAGTCACCACGCTCATCCGTGGCTCGAAAGACACCCCCGAGCTTGCTCCGTTCATCTCGGCGCTCAAGGAGCGCAGCAAGCAGCTCCAGGCAGCCACTATGGAGCTCGCGGGCAAGGGGATGTCCGACCAGGAAGAAGCGGGTGCAGCGGCCAGCAACTACTTGAACTTGTTCGCGCTCACCACACTGGCGTACATCTGGTGTCGCCAGCTCACCCACGCGTTGTCGGTGGGTGGCGCACAGCAGGAGGCGAAGTTCCAGACGGCTCGCTACTTCTTCGACATGGTGCTGCCGGAGGCGGACCTCTATGCACGTCTCGCAAGCGTCGGGAAGGCACCAATGATGGACTTCAACGTCGATTATCTTTGAGCTTGAGTGTACTGCGGCCGGCGACCCATGTCGTCGGCCGTCGTCGTTCTCGGGTGTGCTGCAGCGAACCCCATGCGCATCCGCTCGATGCCGTTTAAGCGGCGGTCCGTGCACGGAGGACACATGAACGGATTCGGATCGCGCGCCCGCAGGCGACTGCACGAGGTGGGCAATCCCGTTGTGGTCGGCATCGATCCCCACCTTCATCGGCTGCCGATGGCGCTGCAGAGCCGCTTCGATGGCCGACTGCACACGGCCGAGGGGCGTCGAGAAGCCGCGGCGGCGATCTCGGACTGGGCGCTTCCGGTGGTGGAGGCTCTTGCCGACCAGGTGTGGGGGATCAAGCCGCAGGCAGCATTCTTCGAGCAGCTTGGCGGTGCTGGTGTTGCGGCACTGGAACGCGTGGTCGAGACCGCCCGTGAAGCCGGATTGATGGTGGTTCTCGACGCCAAGCGCGGCGACATCTCATCGACAGCAGCAGCCTATGCCCAGGCCACGCTGCATCCCCACGGACCGATGGCCGCCGACTCGGTGACCGTGAACCCATGGATGGGGATGGACACCCTTCAGCCCTTTCTCTCGGTGGCGCGTGACCATGCCCGCGGTGTGTTTGCCCTCTTGCGCACCACCAACCCTGGCAGCGCGCTGTTCCAGAACTACGGCGAGCCTCGATGTGCCGATCGACTCGCGGATGCCATCGCGGAGGAAAATGCACGCGATCCGGGACACAGCCTCGGCGTAGTGGTGGGGGCACAAGCTGCTGCAGAGGCTCCGGCACTGCGGGAGCGTATGCCGCGAGCATGGTTCCTCGTTCCGGGCTTGGGTGCCCAGGGGGGGGGCGTCTCCGATGCGCTGGCCGGTGCCGATGCGCAGGGGGCGTGCGTGCTCCCGGCTGCAGCCCGTTCGATCCTGTTCGGGTCGTCGGACACACCCGATCCGGGCACCGAATGGGTTGCTCCCATCATGGCGCGCGCCGATGCGTTGGTGCTTCAGGTGGTCGCCCATGGCCGGGCGCGGGGCTGGAGTGCGTACCGATCCCCAGCCTGAAGCGCTGGATACGGGTGCCCTCAGCCTTCTTCGAAGGTCCCAAAGTCGCGGCGTTTCATCCACTCGGGGAAGCCTTGACCCATGTTCGTGCCTGCCCAGTTGCGGCTGATGCGAGCGACAAAAATCTGGTCGCCCTTGTCGGCCACAATGAACTGCTTGAGGTGGTCGCGGATGCCGCGCGCGCCCATGCGGTTGGTCTCGAGCATATACACGCCAGGGACCCGGTTGGACCAGTTTCCGAGGGTCTTGATGGAGGCGTCGACCCGTTCCTTGGCTACGACATCTTCGCTGCGGAATTCAACGGCGATCATGAACATCATTGGCTGGGCCCTCCTGCTACGTACGGACTCGGACGGCACGAGTAACCCAGGCCCGGCCGGCTGACCCCTCCCGAGATAGGGCTGTGGTCCTTTGGAGGCCTGGATGAATGTGCTCGTTACCGGTGGCTCACGTGGCATCGGCCGTGCGATCGCCCTGAAGCTCGCCCGACCCGGCGGGACCGTGGTGATCAACTACTTGCGGAACGATGCCGCGGCGAACGAAACCGCAGCGCAGGTGGAAGCTCTGGGGGCCACAGCGGTGGTGATGCAGGCTGATGTGCGCTCCGAGAAGGATCTCAAGCGGCTGGCCAAGGCCGTCGACACCGTAGACGTGCTGGTCCACAACGCTGCTGTGGGCGGCATGAAGCCGTATCACAAGCTGCGCACGTCCCACTGGGACCTCACTCTGGAGAGCTCACTGCGCCCATTTTGGCTGCTCACCAAGTACGTCACCCTCAACGAAGGGGGCAGCGTGATTGGGATCAGCTCCATGGGGTCCCGTCGTCACATCCCTGGCTACATCGCCATGGGCGCAGCCAAGGGGGGGCTGGAGTCCATGACCCGGCAGCTCGCGGTGGAGCTGGCTCCGCAGAAGGTTCGAGTCAACACGGTCTGTGGTGGGCTCATTGAGACCGACACCCTCGCCTACCTCTCCGAAGGCGAGAAAATGCTCGAGTTTGCGCGGGAGTACACACCGCTCGGACGCGCAGGCACCCCCGACGACATCGCCGGTGCCGTGGCGATGCTTGTTTCCCCCGAGGCTCGGTGGATCACGGGACAAGTCGTGATCGTGGATGGGGGGTTGTCGCTGCTGTGATGGCGGGCAGAGAACGCCCGAGGAGGTGCCATGTCCACCGATGATTCGTCCCAGCAGCCTGAGACTCCGCCCGAGATTATCGACGTTGCGCCGGAGCCCGATCCTTCCGAGGCAGGAACCGATTCCACCGACTCTACCGAGCACGGATCAGGCGCGAGCGATGGTGAAGGCGATCCGCGAGCGGGGTTTGGCTTCGAGGATTTCTTCGACAGCGAGATGTTCCGGCGCCTCAAGATCGATGTGGATCCCGAGCGGGTAGATGAGTCGGTTGAGCGGCTCACCCAGCAGGTTCGCAAGGCGGTGGTGCGCGGGCGCTACACGAAGGTGCGGATTCTCTACAAGGGCAAGCCTCTGATGCGCGACATCCCGCTCGGGGTGTTCATGGCAGCCGAGGCGGCGAGCTTCTGGTACGCCGGCTTGCTGCGTGCACTTGTGGTGAACCTGGGAGCCCGTACCGTCGTTGAGGTGGTGTTCGTGCATGATGCCGACGAGGATGTGCGTCGGGGATCGCATGCATACGAGTCCGGAGAAGTGACCGAAGCCGAGGCGGCGTTTCGAGCGGCCCTCGCCAAAGAACCAGAGCATAGCGAAGCGCTGTACCGGCTCGGGATCTTGCTGCGGGTGACCGGCAAGCGCGACGAGGCCATCGAACGTCTCGAAGCGGCCCAAAAGGGCGATCCCCCGTTTTCGGACCGCGCCGCGGAAGCGCTGGAGCGGATGAAGAGAGGCCCACGAACGCTGTAGGCTGACCTCAGGGGTTGGATTGGCGCAGGTTTCGCTCGATCCAGATGGCCCCAAGGGGCACCAAAGACCAGAACATCAGGCTTGCGGACCGCCGGATCGTCCACCGACGATCGTACCAGGCAGCCAGGAGCGTCGCTGAGAATGCCACGAACAGCACACCGTGGGCCATGCCCATCCCCCGCACCATCGCTGGCTCGCCGAGCCCGTACTTTAGGGGCATGGCCACGAAGACCAGCAGAGCGTAGCTGAGCCCCTCGAGGGCACTCACACAGCGCAGTCGGCCCACGGCCGTCGACAGAAGCGAAGACATATCGATCTCCAGGGCACGGCCTAACCCTGGGCCAGGAGAGGGGCCGGGTGGGTTGGCGGCGGCTTCGCAACGTTCCGTTGAGAACTGGTCTGCATTCGGTTCCGGGCTTGGCCTGTCCGACTCATCGCCGATACTCGGGCTGCATGACGACCCCAGACTTGCACGCTGTCCCTCGCGATCTCCTTGGACGCCATGCCCTTGTGTGTGGTGCCAGTGCCGGCATTGGCCGTGCGTCCGCACTGGCGCTCGCCGCCCGAGGGGCTTCGATCACGGCTCTGGCCCGTCGAGCCGATCGCTTGGACTCTCTGCTGCCCGAGCTGCGGGCTGCAGGGGCCGCTGAAGCCCGTGCCCTGGTGGCCGATCTCGACCGCCGTGCCGACCTCGCGGACCGCGTCGAGGCACTCATCGAAGCCCACGGTCCCGTGCATATTGTGATCAACAACACGGGAGGGCCTCCAGGCGGTCCCTTGCTGCAGGCCGAACCGGAGGCCTTTTCCGTCGCTTTCGGCCGTCACATCCTTGCGGCCCACATCCTCGCGCGCGTGTGCGTGCCGGGCATGCAGGCGTCCGGATTCGGCCGGATTGTCAATGTGGTCTCCACGAGCGTCTATGAGCCCATTCCCAACCTTGGAGTGAGCAACACCATTCGGGGAGCGATGGGGGGCTGGGCCAAGTCCTTGTCTCGAGAGCTTCCTGAAGGCGTGACCATCAACAATGTCCTGCCAGGCTTCACCGACACCGAGCGTCTCACCTCCCTGGCGGAGGGGCGGGCTCGTCGTGAAGGGTCGTCTTCGGATCAAGTGCGGGCCAATTGGCTGGCACAGGTGCCCGAAGGTCGGCTGGGGCGGCCGGAGGAAACGGCAGCGGCAGTGGCATTTTTGTGCTCCCCGTCGGCCGCCTACATCCGCGGTGTGAGCCTGCCAGTCGACGGTGGCCGGTTGCGCGGTATCTGAGCGAATCCCGAGAGGACTTCGATGAACTACGACATCTTCTTCAGCATCAGCCAGACGCCCGTGCGCGGAGCGTGTCCCAGCGAAGCCGAGATGTTTCGCAACTTCTTCGACCAAGTCGAAGCCGCGGACGAGCTCGGCTACCACACGGCCTGGATCGCCGAGGCTCACCTCTCGACCGAAGTCCAGAAGCGGCACAGCCGACCGGTGGTCCCGCACTGGAAGGGTGAGATTGGTCTCAACACCGACATCTTTCAGATGGCGCACCAGGTGTTCCGCCGCACCCGCAACCTGCACGTGGGAAGCGCGGTCACCAACATCGTGTGCAACGGTGGCCCGATCGCGGCTGCGGAGCGCATCGCAGCGTTTGCTTCGCTGCACGGGCTTGACCCCGATGAAACCCGCAAGCTTCGGATCGGATTCTCGGCCGGGCGCTTTCAATTCATGAACCGCGCCTACGGAATCCAGGCACGCGATGCTGTGGAAGCGGCGGCTTGGCCGGCCCTTCGGGGGCAGGTGTTCTGGGAAGCTTGCGAAATCTTCCTGCGGCTGCTGAACGGGGAAGCGCTCGCGGGCGCAGACGTCAGCCCCACCATTCTTACGAGGAGCCACTTCCGCTCCGACGCTGACTGGGAGCGCGTGCAGCAAGCCGCGCGGGAGTCGGGTGCCACAGCGGTGGACCAGATCGAGATCCCCCGTCGCTGGGACTTTGATGTGCTTCGAATCGTTCCCACGGAGTGGCGTCAGGAGCTTGTGGACCTCATCATCGGCAGCCACGACCCCGCACTGCAGGTGGCGGTGAATCGCTGGCGGGCCGTGAAGGTCTTCAATCTCTCCATCACGCGGCCCGAGATCATCCAGGCCACCCACGATCGAATGACCGAGGCCTACCACCCGCAGGGGGGGCCGTGGCAGCGGTCGTTTATGCCTCGCACTGTGATGGTCTTCTTGAACGCGCAGCCCCATCTGTCGGCGGCCGAACAGGAAGCGGCGGCGCAGCAGGAGGCTGATCAAGCCCTGTCGGCCTACTGGACCGCACTGGAAGGCACCCTGGATCCGGCGAAGGTGAAGCGCGCCGCAAACAATGCCATCATTGGCAATCCGGACTCGGTGGCCCGGCAAGTGGCCGAGCGCTTCCATCCAGACGACCAGCTGATGCTGTGGTTCGACTTTTTCAACCACGACAGCGCGCGGGTGATCGAGAACATGCGGGCGTTTCGGGAGCAGGTGGTGCCTCAGGTCAACGAGCGCATCGGCCAGTCCTGAGCCCTCTCATTGGTAGAAGTCGGACAGGGCCAGCTCCACCGATTGCACCTCCTGGGCGAACCGGGTGATGTGCACGGCGAGGGGGCCGATCTGATTCCCACTGGCCGCTTGTTGCAGCTCGACACATCGCTCCTCGACCTGAAGAGCACCCACGGCCGCGGCGGCCCCTTGGAGTCGATGGGCAGTGCGGGCGATGGTTCGAAAGTCCTGCTCGCCAAACGCTCGGGCGAGGATGGCGTGTGCCTCGGATACGTCGGACAGAAAAGCACGGAGCACATCATCCATGAACGATGCGCCGCCGGGCAGGGCTCGGATGCATTCGATGGTGTGGGGATCGAACACGGCGTCGGCGCTGGACGGAGCGGTCGACTTCGGCCGCTCAAGTCCGAGGGCTGCGCGAATGGAATGCGGATGGATGGGCTTGGGCAGAATGCCATCGACCGGCGCATCGCTCATCGCGCCCGGTAGCGCTCCATTTTGGAGGCCGGATGTCGCGATGATCCGCTCGGGTCGGTGTGTGTTGGGCAGGTGACGAAGGTGCTGGAAGACCGCAAAACCATCCACATCGGGCAGGATGCAGTCGAGGATCACCCATCGGTAGGCCTGAGCCTCCGTCAGCTCCATCGCCCGTCGGCCGGTACGGGCAACATCGACGGTCAGTCCGAGCTCTTCGAGGTGTGCTCGGGCCACCATTGCCACCACGGAGTCGTCTTCGACGAGCAAGAGGCGGTTGTGGGAGGGAGCAGGCGGGACCGGTGCGGAAGGGGCGAGCGGCATGGCTGGCCCAGCGGCGGTGTTCGAGGATCCGATGGGGATGTGATCGTGGGCAGGCAGAGGGGTCGCGGTCAGGATCCGCCGGTCCGCACCATCGGAAAACACCGCCGATAGGTGGACCATCAGCGGACGCCCGGCAGGGGAAGCGTTCACTGGGAGGCTAGCCTCCCCGAACGTGTCGCACTCGGCGAGTGCTGCAGACATTGCTGCGGAAGCTAGCCCGAGGATCTCTTGAGCGGGAGCATGGACGAGGGCACCGCGGTCCACATCTGTCAGGCGTGCGAAGGTGAGATTGGCGGACTCGATGGTGCCCTCTTGGTTGACCACAGCCACGCCAATGGGCATCGCGTCGAGGATCGCGGTGCACGACAGAGCCGTGCCGGCAGGCTGCGCGGATGCATTCATCGGAGCTCCTCGAGGGTCGCGCCAGGGAACGGCATTCCTGTGTCAAAGGTTGACCCTCCACCCGCGAAGAGAGCGGTATTCCCGAGGTCAGGGGCCAGCGATGGGCCGCACGGTGTCGCCGAGCTCTGGACCGAAACGGCTCAGCGACTTGCCGTAGCCCCGCGTGCCTCGTCGATGCCAGGACAGGCTGAGGTCGCGCCGCGCCCGGGTGAGCGCCACATAGAGCAGGCGACGTTCTTCATGAATACCGGTGTCGTCGCCAGCATCGTTGTGGCGCTTCACAGTGAACCAGGAGGGAATGCCGCCGTCTACGAGGCCCGGCACCCACACATGGTCGAACTCGAGCCCCTTCGACTGGTGCATGGTCAAGACCCGCACGCCTGGAGCGCCATCGAGGGTGTCGACATCTCGCACGAGCGCGGCGCGATCGAGAATCCGCCGCAAGGCCCGGGCCGCGGGGATGGCGGGGTCGTCCATGGCCTCAACCCGAAGGGCCAGCTCCTCAAGGTTGGCAAAGCGTCGTGGGGCGTCGGGTCCCGAGTACTTCAAGACTTCCCGGGTGATGGTGCGGATCAGGGTGGCGGGGCGGATGGACTGGTTCGCCCACCCTTCGAGAGCGGAACGCAGTCGAGCGAAGGCAGGGTTTTCGCGGGCGAGAATGGACCATCGCCGGCTGTGACCGGCCTTGGAGCGCTCCGCGAGTCGGGTTGCCAGCTCGACCGTGGCCAATACATCGTCGAGCGCACGGTGCGTGGGTTCGAAGGGAATCTGCAGGTGGTCGACCAGCGTGCCCAGCTTGTGGTTTCGGGCATCGAGCACCAGTCGACGAGCCATGGGAAGGGTGTCGAAGCACACCCGCAGTTGCAGCGGAACGCCGAGACGTGCGCCATACCCCTCCAGCATCCGCCGATCGAAGCCCACGTTGTGGCCCGCCACGGGCTGCCTCCCGATAAATTCGCGCAGGCCCTCCAGCACGGTTCTTGGGTCTTGGCCCTCGGCAGCGAGCGTGGCGTCGGAGATCTGGTGGACGGCCTCCGAGGCTCCCACAGGGATGGTGTTTCGAAGCAGAGCCACGAAGCGGTCCTGAGGCTTCCCGCTGTAGGTGCCGCCACGCAGCCGCACCGCAGCCACTTCGATGATCTCGTCTTCGTCGGGGTCGAAGCCGGTGGTCTCTGTATCGAGGACGATGCAGTCCGGTCGGTCGAGGGTCCAGAAGGGGTCCCCCTGGCGAATGGTGGCGGCGTCGAGCAGATCAGTCAGTCGCAAGCCCACGGGATGGCCATCGTCGCGGATGCGACGCAGCGCGGCCCGCCCGACGTTGCGCACCATTCGCAGACTGATCCGTCTCGCAGCGACCTCGTCGTGGCGGTCGTAGACCAGTCGGGCCACCGCGAGGGCGTCCTTCACCTCGGCGCGTCGGAAGAATTTGAAGTGCTCCACCGTGGTGTGTGGGATGGCCAGGGTCTTGAGTGCCTCTGCGATCTGTGCGAGGCCGTTGTGCGTGCGGCCCAGTACCGCGAGGCGACCGGGTGCAGCGCCGCTCTTCAAGCGGGCCAGAATGGCCTGTGCGATGCCCGCAGCTTCCGTCTCGATGCTCGAGTAGCAGGTGAGCGTGGGGATGGTGCCGACGTCCAGTCCTTCGGAAGGTCGCATATGGCTGGAGCGGTCTGGCATCGCGCTCGCCAGAGCACTGGCGGTCTCGAGGATCCGATGGGTCGACCGGAAATTGCGGGTCATGTGCAGGGGTTGAACAGGGCCGAAGTCGCGCTCAAGGTGTTCGAGGAGTGCGCGGGGTGCCGAGCCGCGCCAGGCGTAGATGGTCTGGTCCAGGTCGCCCACCAGGCAGAGGCTCGATGCCTGAGCCGCCAGCACGCGCATCACCTCGTACTCGGAGAGATGGGTGTCCTGGACCTCGTCGACCAGCACCATGTCATAGGCCGTCGACCAACGCCCTCGCGCATCCTCGACCTCGGTGAGGAGAGCGCGGGTGAGATACACGAGTCCGGCGAAATCGACCGCGCCTCGTGTCGCCAGGGCAGCGGCGTAGCGTGGCCCCCACTCGAACCCACCCAGCTGCCCACGGTGCCAGGTCTGGACCGAGCACGCGCCCATGGGGGTGGCCGATGCATGCTCTGCCAGTGCAAACATCGAGTCTTTGGGTGCTTCTACGTCCAGCTCGCGAAGAAGCTCCATCGTGTCGTCTTCATCGAGGATGCGAAAATCATCGGCCAGTCCGGCTCCCGCCGGATCGGAGCGGAGGATGCGGGCACACAGTGCGTGGAATGTCGAGATCGTCATCCGGGCTGTGGCGACTGGACCGGCGATTTCTTCGAGGCTCGTGGCCATGTGGTCTGCGGCACGGTTGGTGAAGGTGAGTGCCAGCAGGCGCTCCGGTCGAAGGTGGGCATCGGCCTCGAGTGCATGGGCGATGCGATGGGCCAAGGTGGTGGTCTTGCCCGAGCCCACCGCGGCGAGGACCAGGACCGTTCCGGTGCGCTGATCGATCACGCGTCGCTGTTCGTCAGTGGGTACAATCGGCATCGTCTCAGTGGTCCTCGGTGGCAAACATGGCTTCAAACACCCGGTAGTGGTCTCCGTTCATGCCCAGGCGCGTGTAGACGGCCTGTGCGCGGGCGTTTCGGTTGTCTACATACAGACGCACGCCGGCTGCCCCCGCGGACAGCGCTCGGGCACAAGTGGCTTCGTACAAGGCCCGATAAACGCCGCCTTGGCGGGCGTGGGGCCAGACGTAGACCGACTGGACCCACCAGACGGGCCGGTTCCGCCAATCGCTCCATTCTGTGGTGATCATGAGCTGTCCCACGACCGAATTGGTCTCGCTCTGGACGGCGACCAAGTACTCCGCGCCCACTGCGGAGTGGATCACGGTGCGCACGCCTTCGTGCAGGACGGTCCGATCGAGCTGGAGCTCTTCCGTCTCGAGTGCGAGCGCGAGGTTGCCCTCGACCAGGTCCGTCGCATCGGTAGCGACGGCAACGCGAACAGTGATGGGTGCCATCAGGGTTCAGAGCGGTTGTTGGGTGGGACGGAGGAGGATGTCGTGAATTTGGGATCGCTGGGGGGAAGCGAGGGCATAGATCACGGCCTCGGAGACATCTTCGGGCTGGAGAACCTCGTAGCGGCTGTAGGTCTCGCGGGCCTGCGCTTCGGACTTGTGGTACTGCCGGGCGAAACCGGTCTCCACGAAGCCCGGACTGATGCTGGTGACCCGGATGCCGGCACCTCGCTCGTGCAGCTCCATGCGCAAGGCTTCGGTGAGGGCGCGCACCGCATGCTTTGAAGCGGCGTACATCCCGCTGTTGGGGGGCACCCGGTGGGCAGACATGCTGGAGATGTGGATGACGTGCCCGCCCCGACCTCGCTGAAGCATGCGAGTGGTGGCCTCGCGTGTACAGACCGCAAGGGCCAGCACGTTCACGTCGAGCATTTCGCGCCAGTGTTCGGTGGCGCCCGACAGCAAGGATGCGTTGTGCCCGAGGCCGGCATTGTTGACCAGCACACTCACGGAGCCCCAGAGCACATCGATCTCAGCGAACATGCGCAAAATGGATGCTTCATCGCGCAGATCGCATGCGATCGGATGAAAGCGCCCCCCGAGCCGGTCTCGCAGGCGCTGCAAGCGATCGACCCGCCGGGCACACCCCACCACGCGCATGCCCTCGGCGTGCAGGCGACGTGCGACGTCGGCACCGATGCCCTCGGAGGCGCCTGTGACGAGCGCCACTCGATCGGTCCATCGGTCCATGCCGAAGACCTCCTCGGTGTTTTGGTCCTGCAGGGTATCGGGATCGTCGTTCAACCAGGAGCCGGACACACCAGACCTCGCGTTGGAGAGTGATTCGGAACAGGGTCTATCCAGCTAGTCTGGAAACAGGAGCGAGATGGACAAAAGGCGTCCGGGACCCACGACGGACGGGTGCCTCGACATAAGCTCCCGCCATCGAGGAGAAACGATGACCGTGGGTGCACTACAGGTGGTCTGCTGGGATCTGGACGGAACCTTGTACGATCGGGATGCTCTGCGCCTGGCTGTACGGCAGCAAATCATGCGCTCGGTGCGCCCGCAGCGGTGGAGGAAGGCCCGGAATGCAGGACGCGCCTTGCGGCAGCATCGACATCATGAACAGCGCGTGCGTGCTGCCGGCGGGGTGGTCGATGCCGAGGCCGGAGCGTTTTGGTCTGGAGCCTTGTGGCAGGAATTCTCGGCCCAGTTCCTGCTGCCGGCGCTTCAGTCCGAGGGGCCGTTCGATGCAGCGGTGCAGCTCCTCCAGCGTGCCACGGAGGCGGGGCTGCGCTGCGTGGTGGTCTCAGACTTCCCGGTCGATGCCAAGCTCGAGGCCCTCGGGTTGTCCATGTATTTTTCTTCCCGCTTCGCGGGTACAGATCTCGGCGCGCTCAAGCCCCATCGGTCGGTCTTCGCGCACGTGCTGTCCGAGCTCGACGTCTCGCCGAGTGCTGTTCTGCATGTGGGCGATCGTGCCGACACCGATGGCGTGGCGGCTGCGGGCGCGGGGGTTCGCTTCTGCCATGTGGTGCGTGGCGACTTTGCCCCTGTGGCCGTGGCACTGGAGCGGGCGGCCGCGCCCCTGTGACTACTCGCTGGCCTTGAGTTCTCGCTGAAGATTCGCGAGCACCTGCTTCATGCCTTTGACCAGGGAATCCTCGAGACCCGCAGCCATCGCGACGCTGCCCAGCAGTCCGCCCGGTGAAAAGTCGTAGTGAAGCGTGACCAGGGTGTTGGTGCTGGGCTTCATGGTGCGCAGCGAAAAGCTCATCACGCCCTGAAAGCGCTTGCCTTCGGTGCGCATATAGATGCGTCGGCCGCCGTGACTGTCGTCTGGACGGTCGAAACACCACACCAGGGAGCGGGTGCGGGGCCCCGCCTTGACCGTGAGCACATAGGTCCCTTCGGACTGTTCCGAGAATCCATCGAAGGTGCCCTTCAGGATGCGCCCATGATTTGCAGGGGCGGATAGCCATTCGAAAACAGCGTCACGACGGACGCCTTCGAGGAGAAGGTCGGTGGTGAGAACTGCCATGGCGACCTCCGGGCCCAACAACGGACAAGTCGAGCTAACACGGCCGCCCCTTGGTGAGCGTTATGCACACGGCGCAACGAGAGTCGCATGCCCATCCTTGCCCTGATCCCATACTATCCGCCCTTCATCTACGACCTTGGTCCGCTGGTGCTCGACTCCTGGGCGCTGCTGGTCTGCATCGGGTTCATTCTGGGGCTCGAAGTCGCGCGGGCGCGTGGAATCGAGAAGGGACTCGATGTTCGTGATGTGGTCGACAGTGCAGTATTCGTGGTGGCAATGGGATTTGTGGTGGGCCACATCGTGCACGTGGTGGCCTACAACCCCCATCAGCTGGAAGAGCAGGGGATTTGGGCAATCTTGAAGGTCTGGGCCGGATTCTCAAGCACGGGAGGATTCATCGGCGCCGTGTTCGGCTGCATCCTCATGTTCCAGGTGTTTCCGGCCGTGTTCGGTGCGCGCCGGACCGCCCTGCTGGAGCGAGGCACTCCCCTCAACCGACTTGAGCAGCTTCTCGACTGGCTGGGGCGACCACGGGCGTTCTGGCCCCATGCTGATGTCTTGATGTACGCCTTCCCATTTGGCTGGACCCTCGGTCGCCTCGGTTGCTTCAGCGCACACGACCACGTGGGGGCCCGCTCCGACTTCTTCCTGGCAGTGGACTTCCCGGCTGTGGGCTACGGCGGCCCCCGGCACGATCTCGGCCTGTACGAAGCGCTCTGGACCGCCGTGATCATGGCCACCTTTTACGCGCTCCGAAAGCTCAAGCTCCGGCCCGGATTCTTTGTGGCGCTGTGGTGCGCGCTGTATGCACCGGCTCGACTGGGCTTCGACTTTTTGCGCCACACCGACATGCGCGGGGCGGATGTGCGTTGGGTCGGGCTTACCCCCGCCCAGTGGGGCAGCATCTCGATGGCGGTGGCGGGGGTGGGCGTGCTCGTCTGGCTGCTCCGGAGTCGAGACGGGACCGAAGCGGGTGCTGGGGAGGAGTAGATGCAGGGGCTGCGTCGTGCACTCCTTCTGGGCGTCGTGGGTGGCTGTACGCCCACAGGTCCGCCGGTCCCACTGAAGGATACCGGCGTGCGGCAGCTGCTTGACTCGGCGACCTCTCCCGAGGATCTGTGCCGCCCCACCTTGGATCCCACCGTGGTGTTTGTGCGCACGGCCCAGCAGCTCCCCGGTGCTGGTCCGTTCTTTGTGTGTCCGTCGATTCCGTTTACTGCCACGGGAGACGATGCCCGGGTCTACGTGTCGGCCTTCGCCGCCGCCACCGTGACAGGGAAGGACACGGTCACGTGGGCGCTCGCCGGTGCGCAAGCCCATGCCAGTGGCGTCCGAGCCGTCATCGTGGCCGAAGAGCAAGCGATGGTGAGTGTTGCGTTGTCGTCCTCGGGCATTCAGCGGTGCGCAGAGATTCTCTGGAACGAAACCTGGAATGCGGGCTGCGACTGACGCCTGTCTCGACGGCCGACGGCACTGCCATCTGCGTACGGCTGAACATTTCCGTTTGATGCAACGAAAGGAACCGGCCGCGGGTCCGATGGGAGGGCTGTGTTGCGGAGGTCGGACATGGTTCGTTGGACAGTGGTGGGCAGTCTGGGTGCGGTGTTTGTGTCGATGGGACTGCACGCGGTGGCACAGCATGCGCCCCGACCTCGGACGGCGTCGGTGCCAGAACTCTCGGTCAGTGGTCTTCGCACCGGCACTGCGGCAACGCCCCGAGGACCGGTCGACCCCTCCGTGCGCATCCGTACATCGGGCATCCCGTGCATCTTGAGCAGTGGCGTGCGCCGCTTGCCGGAGCACGTTGAGCTGCGCGTGGATGGCCAGGTGCGCCGCGTTCCGATTCGCAACACCATCGAGCACGCAGGTCAGGCGGTCGGAGAGGTGGTGGTGCCCTATCCGCTGCTCGACGGCGTCGACTACACGCGCACGGCGGACGTGAAGGACCAGATCGAGCTCACGGGCAACGATGTGGGTGCGGTGTCGCTGACGGCGTCGCAGATCCGCCAGTCGTGCAACATCACGAAGAAGGACCTCCGGAAGTTTTTGGACGGCATCTTCGTCAGCTGGAAGGGGCCGACGCCGGAGCCCATGTAGAGTGCTGGACTTTGGGTAAGGTTGGGTCTAGTTTACTTACAGTCTTACTACTCCTACTCTGACTCATCAACGGACTCAGGCTCGTCGTCCGAACTTGCCGGTCGAACGCGGAGGCGGGAGGGAGTATT
>CAJWOS010000085.1 GCA_913044235.1 uncultured Pseudomonadota bacterium | reverse complement strand
AATGCTCGAAAAGGTGTCTTCATACAGATCGGGTGTGGCCTGCACGAGGCTGCGCGACCACAGCCACTGGCCGTTCTCCGCGCGCTCGATCACCAGCTCCGGAAAGGAGGCGACGGGCTGAACGCGATGTCCGCCCTGCTCGTTCTGGAAGGAGGGGTCGAGGGACAGGGACGCCACCGGAACATAGTGACCTCGAGCATCCAAGAGGAGCTTGAGCTGCTTTGCGATGTTGATGGCCTCGGCCGTGTTTGTGCCGGGCGGCAGGTCGAGACACTGCCATGCGCGCTCGGGCTGCCAGCTGTCCGACATCAAGTTGTCGAGGAGTGAGCGGGCCGACTCTTGCGGGTTGGTGCACGAAGAATCGGCGGCAGATGCAGGCGCGGATGCAGAGACGATGAATGCAGTCCACGCAACCCACAAGATGTACAAGGGAGCGCGAGCGGCGGTGATGCGCGAGAAACGGAAGGAGGAGAGGCTCAACATCGGCTAACTCCGGAGACGCTCGGTGAGCGAGTTGGAGCCGGCGGCTATTGTTCGGACTGCGCTGGGGTCAAGGGTGCTTGTGCGTATTCTTCTCGGACGATTGGGTGGCAGCCAGCTGAAGCTCCAGCGCTGCGACACGCTCAGCGAGCGTCTCCGCTTCCATCCGAGCACGATTCAACTCTCTCCGCAGGTGCTTTACGATGCGCGCTGGCGCGGGGGACTCGGAGCGAATGATCGGTTGTTCATCGCCGCCTTGATCTGCCATCGGCTCATCCACGACATCGGGTGGAAGGAGTCGAATGGTACCTTCCTCGTCGGTTCCGGCCACACGGAGTGGAGCCCAGCGCCCCGGTTGTGTGGTGTGGTGTTGGGCGATCCGGTACACCGCAAACCGGTGGCCAGAGTAGTCCACAAGCCGCAGTCGCAAGGAGTCCAGCATATCATCGGGCCCGATGTCGACCGCGCCGCCGGCGAGAGGTGGGCCGTCGACATCGACGCCAGCACGGCGAACCCGCAGAATGAACGCACCGCCGGCCACTTCAAATCGCAGACGCCAGGCGGCTGGTGAGCCGGGATTCCTGCGCAGCGCGATCGTGAACTGGGGATCGCCAGACTCTTCGGGAGTGCGTGCGCTATCGGTCATAGGCATTCCAGGGGATGTGGCCGTTGCGGGGCCCGTTGTGGTTCGAAGCGGCCCCGGACAGCAGTGGCGTTGCGATGGTATCGCATGAACTTCGCGCGGAGCACAGGCGGAGCGGGTAAAAGAGGGAGCAGACTTCGGAGGCAACATGGCCACAAGCAAGCGCGGGCTGGCGAAGCGCCTGCTCAAACGAGCGTCCAAGAAGGCATCGGAACGATTCATGTCACGGATCGGCGGTGGACTGGTCTCCGGAATGGCCGACACATCTGCAGATGCACCGAGTGGTGGTTTCGAGCCGAAACGAAACCGTTACGCCGAGATGCAAGCCGAGAAGGCTGCGGCGCGAGAGGCCGCACGTGCCGGGCATGGGGAGGTCGAGGCAGAAGCGGCTGAACAGTCGCACAGCCACGACCACGGACACAGTCACGACCACAGCCACGGCCACTGATCGCCCCCACCACTGGGAGGGTCAGAGCGTTCCGGATGCCAGTTGCAGGTCCACCAAGGCGGTCTCCCGCTCGGCACGCGCGTTGAGACGCACGAGTTCGGCTTGGAGCATTCCGAGCCGTGCATCCTCCACTTCGAGCCAGGTTGCTGAGCCCGCCTCGAGGGCCCGCTCGGCGAGCGTGAGGTTTTGCGTGGCGAGGTCGACTTCGTCGGACGCGGCAGTCATCGCACGCTCGGCCCGTTCCCAGCTGTCCCAGGCCGTCTGAACTTCGACTTCCACGTCTTGGCGAAGCTTCTTTGCCATCAGCTGTGCCTGCCGCATCTTGCTGGCTTCCTCTCGGGTCTGCGCGATTCGAAGACCGCCGTCCCAGAGCATCCAGTTGGCCTCGAAGACGATCATCCAAAGGTCGTTTTGCCCCTGGAATCCTGTGTTTTCGGACCAAGTGTAGGTGAAGCGAGCATCCACGGTGGGCAGCCACTCGCCGCGCTTCGCCCAGAGGTACTTTTCGGCCACGCTCGTACGAAGGTCTGCGGCCGCGACGTCAGGGCGACGGCTCTGTGCCTCGAGCAGCAGGGCAGCCAAGTCTTCGGGGGCCATCGCCGGGTCGGGCTCCACCAGCTCTGACGCGCGGTCCAGTCCGGTCAGTCGCGCAAACTGGAGCTCCGCCGCGGTGATTTGCCCGAGGGTGGCCTGGAGATCGCGCTGGGCTCGGGAGACCGCGAGTCGGGCCTGGACGCGGGCGCGCTCGTTGGTACTTCCTGCTGCGAGCTGGCGCTCGGCCATCTCGAGATGAGCCAGAGCGCTGGCCTCGGCTTTTTCTGCAAGCGTGCGAGAGATTCGCGCCACGAGCAGCCCAAAGTAAGCCTTTGTGACCCCGGCCTCGATTTGCTGATGGGTGCGGGCAAGGTCGCGGGCGGCCGCCTCCATCATCTGACGGGCACCGAAGTACACGGGGATGGAGCGTCCGTTGAAGAGCGGTTGGATGACCGAAGCGTTGTACGACCAGAACTCTTTGGCCTGAATCACGATTTCCTCGCCCTCAGAGCTGCCTGTTCCGGAACCGCCGGCCGAGTCACGGCCTGCGAATCCATCCTGGATGGCGTCGTACTCCTCCTGCGTGATCTGCCCACTCCGATAGCGCTCTTCGACATTGGCGAGGTAGGCCTGCCCGGCGGCACTGGTCCAGTCGAGTCCACTTCCAGGAGTCGCGGCCTCACTTCCAGCAGCGCCCATGGCGAAAGCATCTTCCGTGGCCCAACCCAGCCGGGTGTAGACGTCTTCGAATGCGTTTCCGACCTCAGAGAAGCCCTCGGCCATGTCGAAGGCGACTTCGTACTGGTTGATGGTGTACGAGCCGGCCAGTTGCACTTTGGGCAGCAGCAGTGCCATGGACTGTCCACGCAAGGTGTCGGTCTGCACCTTCTGCTCTTTGACGAGTGCGAGGTCGAGGCTGTTGAGCTCGGCGGATCGAATGGCATCGCGCAGGGTGACTGGAGCGGCTTCGGCCGAGCTGCCGATGATGGCAGCCGGTGCGAGGACAAAGGGCAAGAGCTTCGCCGTTCCTGGCAGGACGCTCGGTGTGGGCAGGTACCGCTTGGAGGCCTCCACCAAGTCTTCGAAGATGCTGTAGAGCGTTGGGACCATCACGAGCGTGAGCACAGTGGCGAAGGCGAGCCCAAAAATGACCGACACCGCCATGGGGCCCCAGAACTGAGAGTTCGAGCCGCCGATCAGCAGGATCCGTCCGAACCCGCTGAAGTCGCCCTGCGTGGCAGCCGTGCCGAACGCCTGAGGGAGTGAGCGGAAGTCGACGCTCCATCCCATGGCCATGGGCACCAGCCCAAGCACTGTGGTGATTGCGGTGAGCATGACCGGGCGGAACCGGGTCATCCCGGCTTTGACGAGTGCATCTTCCACGGCCATACCGCGTTCCCGCAGCTGTTCGACATAGTCGAGGAGCACGATGGCATTGTTCACGACCACGCCTGCCAGGGAAATGACGCCGAGGCCGGTCATGATCACGCCGAAGCTTGTACCGGTGAGAAGCAGACCCCACAGCACGCCCACGAGAGACAGGGCGACACTGGCCAGCACGATTGCCGGCAGGCGAAAGTTGTTGAACTGGGTGACCAGAACAATCGCAATCAGAGCGACCGCAAGCCCGAAAGCGCGGATCAGGAATGCCGCAGCTTCCTCCTGTTCGTCACTTGCACCACCCAGGCGTAGGTCGAAGCCCGCCGGGATCTCACCACTGGACCGCATTTCCTCGATGGTATTGACCACCTCTGCGCGTACGGCGTTTTCGTTGTAGCCGTCGAGAACATCCCCGGAGATTGTGACGACAAGGTTCTGGTCGACGTGGCGGATGGAGCCGTTGCCGCCGGCAAGGTCGTACCCGGCGACGGCAGACAATGGAACCGAGAATGTACCGGGGCGGTCGTCGGCGCGGCCGGGCACCCGCAGGTCCAAAACGTCTTGCAGGCTGCTGCGGAAGCGAGGGTCGAGCTGGACCAGGACGTCGTACTCATCGGTTCCATCGCGCACGGAGGTTGCCACGGTTCCCGCGACGGCGGTGCGGATCGTATTCGCAACTTCTCCCGTGCTCGCGCCCACCCGCTTGGCTTTTGCTCGGTCAATGCGCAGACGCATTTCTGGCCGACCGACCTTGTAGTCGTCGGCAATCTCGGTGGTGCCAACCACTCCGGCAACCCGGCGCTTGACCTTCTGAGCGAGGGCCCCCACATCATGGAACTCCTCACCAGAGACTTCGACCGAGATCGCTGCCCCGACGGGCGGACCCATCTCCTCCTTGTTCACTTCGATCACTGCACCGGGAATCTGCTGCAGCGTCTTCCGGAGGTAGGCGATGGTGAGGTCGGTGTTTTCGATGCGTGACCGCTCCCCTTTCTTTGTGTCGTTTGCGTGGGGCAGGAAGTCGATGGTGATGCGGGCCGCATTGGCCTGGGCTTGCGAGCCGGCCATGGGGTTTCCTCCGCCCGAAATCCCGGTCTCAGCAACGTAGACGTCCACATTTTCTGTGGCAGCCAGAACGGCTTCCACGCGGCGCACGATGCGGTCCGTGGTGGAGAGATCGGTGCCGTCTGGCGCGGAAATGGCAATCGTGGCGCGGTCCGGCTCGGTCGCCGGGAAGAACTCGACTCCGTGATTGAAGGGGACGTAGACGGCCATCGTGAACACGAAGGTGGCGAGTCCGAGCCCAAGTGTGAGGTAGCGGTTGCTGATGCTGAACTCGAGGATGGCCTTGTAGTTTGCCATCAGAGCGTTCTGAGGGAGGTCCTGCTCGGCTTCGATGGTCTTGTTTTCCTGCTTGCGCAGCAGCTTGCTGGTAAGCACGGGCAGCATGGCCACAGCCACCACGAGCGAGCTGATCAGCACGATGATGACGGTCTTGGGGAGGTAGCCCATGAACTGGCCCATGATGCCGGTCCAAAACACCAGGGGAAAAAAGGCTGCGACTGTGGTTGCGGTGGATGCCGCCACGGCCAGTGCCACTTCGCGGGTCCCTGTGATGGAAGCCGCGAAGATGTCGGCTCCCTCCTCCATGTGTCGATACACGTTTTCCACGATCACGATGGCATTGTCGACGAGCATCCCGAGCGCCAGAATGAGCGAGAACAAGACAATCATGTTCAGCGTCATGCCAAAGAACTGGATCAACACGAAGCTCATCAGCATCGACATCGGAATCGAGAACGCCACGAAGAGGCTGTTGCGCACGCCCATGAAGAAAATCACAACCGCCATCACGAGCAGGAGCGAAGTGATGATGTTGTTCTCGAGGTCACTCACCATCTGTCGGATGAACTTCGACTGGTCGGCGAGGACCCGAACATCCACGCCTTCAGGCCAAGTGGCAGCCTGTCGCTCGACCTCAGCCTTCACGGCGTCGTTGATGTCGATGATGCTCGCACCGGATCGCTTGGTGACCGACAGGGTCACCGCGGCGTTGCCATTCATGCGCGAGTAGCTGTCGACCTCGGCAAAGCCCTCGACCACGCGGGCGACATCCCGCACAAATACAGGCAGGTCACCGTGTCGCTTCACCGCAACACCCTCGAGGTCGGCCCCTGTCGAAAACTCTCCAGGCACGCGCAGGAGGTAGTTGCTATCTCCCGAGACCACCGTGCCACCGGGGATGTTGACGTTTTCGTTCTGGAGCGCACTCACCACATCATTGAGAGACATCTTGTAAGGACCGAGCCGGCGCGGGTCGATCTCCACGCGCATCTCCCGCTCGAGTCCTCCGGTGATTTCTGCATCCAGGACGCCCGGGATTCGCTTCACCACCTCTTGGATGCTTTCGGCATGCTTTTTCAGTGCTTCCTGGTCTGCATCACCGGCGATGGTGACGAGAAGGATGGGCACGTCGGAGAAGCTGATTTCCTGAACTTGCGGTTCTTCGGTGTCGTCGGGTATCGACGGTTTCGCTCGGTTGACCCGGTCCCGCACACGCTGGAGCGCATCCTCGATCTCGATGTCCGGCTCAAACTCAAGGCTGACGATGCTGACTCCTTCCGCGGAGGTCGACGACATCTTCTTGAGGTCCTTGACCCCAGCCAACTCATTTTCGATGGGGATGGTGACCAGCGACTCGATGTCGGACGGGGAAACGCCGATGTACGGAGTGCTGACCAAAACGACTGGGATCTTGACGTCGGGGGCCGCTTCACGCGGAAGACCGACGTAGCTGACCATCCCGAATACCGTGATGCTCAAAACCATCAGCAGCACTACGGGGGCATGCCTGACGAGCCAGCGAATCATGAAACACTCCGAAAGGAGTCGGGCAGCAAGCGAACGAACAGCGTTGCTACCAAGGGAAAAAAGGGGACGGGTCGGCAGGGGCGACGGCTCAGAAGACCGCTCGACCGTTTGTGCAGCAGACGCCCTCGCGAGAGATCAACAGGGTGTCGCCATCTGCGAGGTCGCGATGCCCGACGGAGACCACGCGGTCGCCCGCAGCAAGGCCGCTTTGCACCACGACCTGATCGTGCACCACAGTGCCTGCCACCACAGGGCGCCAGCGGGCGGTGCCTTCATCGTCGAGGAACACTCCCAAGCCCATGCGGCTTGTCACAAGCCAGTCCTGTGGAAGCACAATGCTCCCTTCACTCACGTCTGCTTGGATCGCCGCAGTGGCGATCATGCCTGGGAGCAGACGCCCCTGGGCATTCGTGACCTCGATCTCGGCGAGAAAGGTTCGCGTATTGAGGTCTGCGGCTCGGTCGATGGACTCCACCCGTCCGTCGAACAGTCCCGCGACGGCGTCGACCGAGATCTTGACCGGCATGTCTTCGTGAAGGACCCCAACATCGCGGTCATTGACTGAGACGGTCACATGCACCGGATCAAGCTTCACGAGGCGGGCCACCGGCGCGGTCGGATTGAGTACCTCGCCAACCTCCAGCCGGAGCTGGGTGACCGTGCCATCGAACGGTGCGCGGATTGAGGCCCGCGAGGCATTCACCTCCGCCAAGCGGGTGTTGGCCTGAGCGATCGCCAGCTGCGTGCGTGTGGACTGAAGCTGGGACTCGGTCGCAAGATCGCCGAGGGCCTCGACCCGCTTCAGCTCGGAGGTGACCAGGGCGAGCTGCGCTTCAGCCTGTTCCAGCTGGGCGTTGAACACGGATGCGTTCACCCGTGCGATGACCGTTCCTTTGGAAATGTATTCACCGCGCTTTACGTACACGGCCTCGACAAAGCCGCCCGCAGCCGACGCCAGGGTGGCGTCTCGAGAGCCGCTGATTTCCCCAGGCAGGCGGAGATCGAGCGATGCATTGGTGTTTTCGAGACGCACAACTTCAACGCGCGTACCAGGGGACTGCGGAACATCTCCGGGCGAAATCACCGCGCTGGAGGCCGACTCTCCGCCACCCGAACAGGCACAGACCAGCAGCGAGATGGCGGCGACGAGCGACGCCGGGGCGTGGAGAGAAAGAGGAAGATTCACGTTCGGGCTCCGTGGATGAACACGTCGATGATTTGTTTGGACACATCATGCGCTAGGGGCTTGCCCCGCAACAGCTCGAGGGCGCGGTGGTGCACCATGCCCAACAAGATTTCGGCCAGGACCTCGGCGGCGAGATCCTCTCGCACTTCGCCCGCGGCCTGTGCCTGTTGAAGAACGGCTGCAAGCCGCGCGAGGTTGTGCGCATGAAACGCTTCGAGATCGAGTGGTGGTTGGCCCTGCTCAGGACGGTGAATTGCGGTCAACAGAAGGCGTGCAGGGGAGGGGTCTTCGACTGTTGCTTCGAGCAGGCTGGATACGAACCGCTCAAGCCGTTCCGCCAGCGGGGCCGCATTCTGAGGCATGGCAACGAAGGCCTTGCGGACTTTGGACTGAACCGCGCGATGGACCTCGACGAACAGGTCGGCCTTGCTGCCGAAGTGGTAATAGAGCGCCGGTTTCGTGCAGCCGACCGCTTCCACGATGGAGCGGATGGACGTTGCGCCATACCCATGCGTGGCAAAGCGTTCGATCGCCACGAGAAGAATGCGAACCCGGAGATCGTTTTCTTTGCCCGACGGCAATCGGGGCTGGGGAATGTCCGGATGCACAGACGAGCCTCCCTACCGAGCGGTAAGTATCTTCAAGGACGCGCGGCGCAAATCAGCTTTGGAATTGTCGCCCGGCCGACACCTGAATGTCACAGGGGGTGACGGGTTGCAGCCGTTGTGGATTAGGAAGCGTCCAGCTTGTGCATATCCATGCGGGCCCCGCGGCGGCGCGTGCGCTACCATGGGGCGTCGATTCTAGTGAGGAATCCCGACCAAATGGCTCAGCCCCGCCCCGCCCGCTCCTCCAACACGGAATCCGGCTTTTTTGCCCGGCTCGGTGGAGTGCGGGACATTGCGCTCGCTGTGGGGATGGTCTCGTTCCTGCTCATTATGATCATTCCGCTTCCGGCGGTCATGATGGACATGCTCCTCGCGGTCTCGGTGTCGATCTCGATGCTTGTGCTTCTCACCACGTTCTACGTCGTGAAGCCTGTCCAGTTCAGCATCTTTCCGATGCTCCTGCTGGCGACCACGCTGTACCGACTGTCGCTCAATGTGGCGAGTACCCGCTTGATCCTCCTCGGAGGAGCGAGTGGCGAGGATGCCGCCGGGCAGATCATCCGCGCGTTCGGACAGGTCATCGTGGGCGGTAGCTATGTCGTCGGGCTGGTTGTCTTCATCATTCTTGTCACAATCAACTTCATTGTGATCACGAAGGGTGCTGGTCGGATCGCCGAAGTCTCTGCACGGTTCACACTGGACGCCATGCCCGGCAAGCAGATGGCGGTCGATGCGGAGCTCAATGCAGGAATGATCAACGAGTCACAGGCCCGTACTCGCCGCGATGAGATCATGCGAGAAGCCGACTTTTACGGCGCCATGGATGGTGCGAGCAAATTCATCCGTGGTGATGCGATCGCCGGCATCGTGATCACGTTGATCAACATTCTGGGCGGAATCATCATCGGTGTGGTCCAGGAAGGGCTCTCCCTTGCTGACGCTGCGCAGATCTACACCACACTCACCGTAGGAGACGGGTTGGTGAGCCAGATCCCCGCGCTGGTGATCAGCTCTGCTGCCGGTATGCTCGTCACGCGGGTCAATACCAACGAAGAAACCGATCTCCCATCGCAGTATGCGGAGCAGCTGTTCGGTTCGTATCGCCCCATGGCGCTGCTTTCTGGTGGCCTCTTCTCGTTGACGCTCGTGCCTGGACTTACGGTGCCCTTCGCGATCATGGGAACGGGCGCGGCCGTGGCCGCCTACCGGAGCTACCGGAGAGACCAGGACAGCCAGGCACAACCACTCATCGAGGACCTGGAGCCGGGAGCGGGCGCCAGCGGGGAAGATGTACCGGTCGAACAGCTGCTGAAGGTTGAACCTCTTGCGGTCGAGCTTGGCGTCGACCTGATCAACCTCGTCGATGAAAAGCGGGCGGGAAACCTGGTGGAGCGCATCCAGCGAATTCGCCGCCAGGTCGCCGAGGACATCGGGCTTCTTGTTCCTCCGGTGCACCTGCGGGACAACCTTCGACACGAAGGCGGTGAATACAGCATCCTGCTCCGCGGCGAAGAGATCGCGAAGGGGAAGGTGTACGCGCGGCAGTACCTTGCCATCAACCCGGGGGATGTCACCGCACCCATCAAGGGCATCAACACAGAGGACCCTGTCTTCGGGCTTGATGCGCACTGGATTGTGGAAGACTCGCGCCTCGCTGCACAGAATGCAGGCTACACGGTGGTGGATGTGGCCACAGTCATCACCACGCACCTGAGCGAGATTGTGGGGCAGTACGGGCATGAACTGTTCGGCCGGCAACAACTCGCCGACCTACTCGAGCGGGTGCAGGCCGCCAACCCACGGTTGGTCGAGGAGCTCATTCCTGAGCAGCTCACGCGTTCCGCTGTGATGCGCGTATGTCGGAATCTGTTGCGGGAGCGGGTGAGCATTCGGGATGCGACCACCATCCTTGAGGCTCTGGCCGACCATGCGCCACGCCTCAAAGACCCCGACGTCCTCACTGAGTTCGTTCGGCAGCGACTCGCGCGCCACATCACACGTCGGTACAGCGATGCGAATGGCGTGATTCACTACATTGGGCTGGCGCCCGATGCAGAAGATGCCATCAGCGCCGGTTTGCATGGCGGAGATGGTGGAGCGATGAACCTCTCGCTCGACCCGAATGATGCGAGACGGTTGCTCACGTCTCTGCGCACCGCGGCCGAGCGCTGGCGCGGCGGTTCTGACTTGGTCATTCTCAGTCCGCCGCTCGCGCGGGGGCCGCTGCGGAGGCTCACGGAGAAGGTGGTGCCTCGGGTTCCCGTGCTCAGTCCGGCAGAGCTTCTGCCGACGGTGAGGCTGGAGCGTGTCCTGGCTGTATCCATTCGGAATTCAGGAGGCGCGGGCAAGCGCTGATTCCCACGGTGGAGTGGTCGGAACCCTTTCGGCTGCAACGCAGAGTTGAGTGAAACTCGTGGGAGTTCTAAAGTTCAGGTCGGACGCAGCCGTTTTCAGGATGGGTGCGCCTCAGGAGTCAAGCCTGGTGTACGGTCGAGGAGGAAGAGCTGCAGAGCGCCGCATCGACGGCATGTCGCGTGACGACATGTGCGTTCGCTATCAGCCACGGATCGTCCTTTTGGCGCGTCGGCTTGCGGAACGCCTGCCTCCCACCTGCGGTCTCACATCGGAGGATCTTGCTGGTTTCGGAGCAATCGGCTTGCTTGAGGCATTCGATCGTTTTGACGAGCAGCGAAGCATTTTGTTTTCGACCTTTGCCGAGTACCGGATCCGGGGTGCCATGATGGATGCCCTTCGCCAGAACGACTCGTTCACGAGGTATCGGCGGGAAATGGCCAAGCGTCTTGAGGATGCGACGGAGTCGCTTCGCTTCGAGCTCGGACGTGGGCCAGAGCCAGAGGAAGTCGCCGCTCAGCTGGAGGTCGACCTCGCCACGTACTGGCACATGGTCGATACCACGCGGCCGATCTCCTACGTCTCGATCTTCGACGAAGACGAAAGCGAAGGCGGTGGAGGCGGCGGTCGCACCATGGCCGAGGTCCTGGTGGGCTCCGACGGGCGAGACCCGTTTCGGGCGCTGATGGGGCAGGACGCGCGACTCCTGCTCAAGTTCGCGATAAAAGAGCTTCCCGAAAGGAAGCGTCAGTGTGTCATTCTCTATTACGGTAGGGGTCTGAATCTCTCGGAGATCGCCCGGGTCTTCGATGTCACCCCCTCCCGCATCTCGCAGGTCCTCAGCGCCGCTCGGCGTGACTTGCGTGAGATGCTGGAAGACCAAGTCGCTTTGGGCGACTTTGAGTGGACGAGTCCGGGCTTGGAGGACGGAACGCTGTGAGTCACCAAATCTATCCATCGCTCAGCGGCGCCTTGGCTACCTGGCAGCAGGTCGAGGTGCTCTCCAACAATCTTGCCAACGCTCAGACCACCGGATTCAAGCAGACCCGTGTGTCGTTTGAGAACGTGATGGCCAGCAATCTTCCACTGGGCGACAGCTTCACGGCGATCGCGACCGAAGGCGTCGAGATGACCGACGGTGCAATCCGCCAGACAGGCGTGAACACGCATGTCGCACTTCAGGGGGATGGGTTTCTGTTGGTCGAGAGTGAGGATGGGCGAGAATATCTTTCTCGCGACGGCCGCCTCCAGCTCGACGGTGGACGATTTTTGGTCAACCAGCATGGAGAGCGGGTCCTCGGACAGGGCGGTCCTATCCGTGTTCCCATCGACGAGGAGGTGGAGATCGACCTCCAGGGCAACGTTTCCTCGCGTCGCAACGACGGGATGGAGGTGATGACCAACCAACTTGGACGTCTGCGGTTGGTCACAGCCGACGTTGTGGAGTCGCAGGGCGGGAATCGATTTGCCGCTCCGGAAGGGTATCGTGACGCCACCAACGTTCAGGTTTACAACGGCGCTTTGGAGCAGTCGAACACCAATGCCATGGTTGGGATGGTCGACCTGATTCAAGCAAATCGGTACTTCGAGGCCTATCAGAAAGCCATGCAGGCTTCAGACACGATGGACTCACAAATTTACAACCTCCCCCGAGGCTGATGCATCATGCGTTCCCTGTACACCGCCGCGACCGGCATGACTGCGCAGCAGATGCGCATCGACAACATCGCCAACAACCTCTCGAACTCGTCCACCAACGGGTACAAAAAGACTCGGGCAACGTTCGAAGACCTCGTCTACCAGACGGTTCCCGTCGGAAGTACGTCTATCATCAACCAGCGTCCTTCGGCCCTCGAGATGGGTACTGGTACCCGGATGGTGGCGACCGTTCGGAACTTCCAGACAGGCGACCTCTCCTACACCGGCAACGAGTACGACCTTGCCATTGGCGGACGCGGCTTCTTCTCGCTTCAGGATGCCAATGGTCTTCAGCGGTTCACTCGGGATGGCCGGTTTTTGCGGAACGTCAACGGTGAGCTCGTGACGCCCGCGGGACTGAGCTTGAATCCGAGCATCCAGGTCCCGCCGGATGCCACCCGTGTGGTGATTGGCGAAGATGGCGCGGTGCAAGTGGAGTTCGAAGGTGAGACGGAGCTTGTGACGGTTGGACAGATCCAGTTGGTCGACTTTCAGAACCCCGCCGGTCTTCGCGCGGTGGGCGGCAACATGTATGTCGCCACTCCCGAGAGTGGGCAGCAGCAGTTCATGGATCCCAACCAGGGCTTTGTGAACATCCAGCAAGCGTTTGTGGAGTCGAGCAACGTAGACATCGCGGAAGAGCTGATCAGCATGATCGTTGCACAGCGGTCGTTTGAGCTCACGAGCAAGGTGGTCGAGACGTCCGACCAGATGCTTCAGACCGTCAACTCCATGAAGCGCTGATCGCAGTGCAGTTGCTCGTCATCGCTACTGCCGCGCTCGCCACGACCTCTCCGCACGGGGTCGAATCGCCCCTGGTGGACGCGGCGATTCGCGCCCATGTCGCCGACGCGGTCGGTGTGGCGCAGCACGATGTCGAAGTTCGCAGCAACGGCCTGGGACGTCCATGGTCGTGCGGGCCAGCGGCACGCCTTGATGTGGAGACAGCGCCTGGTGAGTCGTTCCAGCGATATGTACGGTTGCGGGTGGTTGGCACCGAGCGCGGCGCGCAGTGCGCAGACCTTCGCTTGCGTACCGAGATCGTCGTTTGGGAAAAGGTACCCGTGACTGCAAACGCCGTCGGCGCAGGAGAGACCATCCGCTTGTCGACGGCGCGGGTTGAGCGACACAAGGTGGTGGGAGCGAGCGTGGATCCCCTCGCGGGGCCCTACATCGCCGTGGCACCGATGGTGGAAGGTGCACCCGTGACCGTGAGCCGAGTCCGCACCGCTCCGGACTGGAAGGCGGGTACCACCGTTACACTGGTTGCCGGCTCGTCAGGGTTGGTGATTCGCACGCCTGGGCGTTTGCTGGCCAATGCGCAGAATGGTGACCGTGTTCGGGTCGCCAACCCGGCCACCGGTGCGGTAGTGGTCGGGAAGATCACCGCCGATGGACTCGTCCTGGCACAAGGAGCGGACCGATGAACCCGATGCACACACTTCCGCCTCGGAGCAGCTTGCGTGCTGTGTTGGGTGGGATTGCGCTACTGGCGGCCATTCCGGCCCTGGCGGGGCCCGAGGTTCCCGACTACCCCATGATGATGCCTGCCCCCGAAACCCCACCGGCCCCTGGCAGCCTTTGGAATGAAGCCAATGCCCGGGTGATGATCGGTATGGACGGAAATGCGCGTCGAGTGGGCGATCTCATTACAGTCGAGATCTCTGAAAAGACGGCCGCTGAGTCGGTGGCCGACACCCAGACTCGACGCGAGAGCAGCACGGGCGGAGGCATCGGACGCTTCTTTGGCGTGGTGAAGGGCGCCACAGACAACAACCCCAACCTTGGCGCGGACATCGGCTTCGAGGCGTCAGGTGGCGCGGAGTACCGTGGTGATGGCAGCACAAAGCGCCAAGGGTCGTTGTCTGGGATGCTGACTTGTCGGGTGGTGGAAAAGTTTCCCAACGGCAACTTGCGGATCTGGGGATGGAAAGAGATTCGGACCAACCGCGAGACGCAGTATCTCATCCTCACCGGGGTCATTCGCCCGCGAGATATTCGCGCAAGCAACGTCATCATGAGCGACTTCGTTGCCGAGCTGCAGCTTGGGTTTGATGGAAGCGGCGTGGTGGCTGACAAGCAAGGACCTGGCGTTGGGCATCGCGTCATGGACCATGCCTGGCCTTTCTGAGCCGTTCTGGAGCCTTCCATGTGGACCACCCTGTTTCTCGTCGCTGGCTTGATAGCCGCACCCACCGCTGATGCGGCTCGGGTCAAGGACATCGCGTCGGTCTATGGCGTTCGGGACAACATGCTGATCGGGTACGGGCTGGTGACGGGCTTGAACCGGACCGGCGACACCCTGCAGAACCGCGCCAGCATCAGAGCGCTGGTCAACCGGCTGCAGGGGATGGGCTTTACGGTCACACCCCAAGAGGTGATGGCGCGGAACGTCGCGGTGGTGATGGTTACGGCCCGGCTGCCAGCAAACTCACGCTCCGGACATCAGCTCGACGTGGAAGTGAGCAGTACGGGGGATGCCACTTCTCTTGAAGGCGGTGTATTGCAGCTCACGCCGCTCGCGGCCACGGATGGCGAGGTGTACGCCACAGCCCAGGGGCCGATGGTGATTGGTGGGTTCGTGTCTCGACAGGGGGGCACCAGCAAGCGGAAGAACTACCCGAATGTGGGTAGGGTCCCGCAAGGTGCAATCGTTGAGAAGGAAAACCCGAACCGCCTCACATTCACGGATGCCAAGAACATCGACTGGATCATCCATGAACCAGACTTCACCACGGCGATCCGGGTGGCGGATGCGGTCAACGACGCGTTCGATGAGGATGTGGCACAGGCGCGGGACGGCGGCTCGGTGCGCGTGAAGGTGCCGCCTCGATACCTTGGCCGACAGGTTGAGCTGGTTTCCATCGTTGAAAGCATCAGTGTTTCTATCGATGCACAGGCACGAGTCGTGATCAATGAGCGGACCGGAACAGTGGTGATGGGTGGTGAAGTCACGATCGCGCCCGTGGCCGTTGCGCATGGTGGACTCAACATTGAAGTGCAGCGAAGCAACACCGCGGTGCAAGCCGGTGCGTTTTCGAGTGCCACCAACACGGAAGTCCGAAACTCCGATGTGTCGGCGGAAGAGGAGTCCGGCGGTCTTGTCACCATCGACGGAGTCACGATTGCTGAGCTGGTCGATGGGCTCAACCAACTCGGGGTGAAGCCACGCGACCTGATACAGATTCTCCTCACCATCAAGGCCGCCGGTGCCTTGCACGCCGACCTTGAGGTGCTCTGATGTCGTCCGATGGCGGATTTGGCGGAGTGGGCCTGTCAGCGATGCAGATGCACGCACAGATGGCGCTACAAAAGAGCAGTGAACGAGCGCCTGAGCGGCACGAGAATGCTCTAGAGGCGGCTCGGAAGTTCGAGTCCTATCTTGCCCAGGTCATGCTTCGGGAAATGCGGAAGACGGTCCCGGAAGGGGGCATCTTCTCGGGTCCATCCATGGACACCTTCATGGACATGTTCGACCAGACTCTCGCGGACCGCATTGCGGAGGGCGGTCGCCTCGGACTGGCCGAGCAACTCGCGGGCGCCATCTCCGGTGACAGGGAAGGGGATGGGAGACTCGACTTGCTTGCCCATAGCCGTGGTGGCATCGGTCGAACGATTCCATTGGCCACAGGGGAACACCACCACGACCACCCGGAGATGCCTTCCCATCACCTCCAGCGGAAGATTGGTTGGTGGCCGGTTCAGGGGGACGTGTCGTCGAGTTTCGGGCACCGCAGCGATCCATTTACGGGCGAGCATCGGCACCACGCGGGTATGGACATCGCTGCCGCCGAAGGAACGCCGATTCGAGCCGTCGAGTCGGGAGAGGTCATTTGGGCTGGACGTCGAGGTGGCTATGGAAACACCGTGATGGTGAGGCATAAAGACGGAACGACCGGCCTGTATGCCCACTGTCGCGACCTCACCGTTGTGGCCGGCGCTCGTGTCCGGGCTGGCCAGTCCATCGCCACAGTCGGCGAGACCGGCCGTGCAACGGGGCCGCACCTTCACTTTGAGCTCCGTACGGAGTCCGGTGCGGTGGATCCCCAGGATGCCTACAGCTTTGGTCGGCAGTAGGCTTGGCGTGGAATGAAGGTATTTTGCACCGCACGCTAAAACTTGGTCGTCGACCATCCGAAAATGGAATTGGAGGTCGAAGATGAAGATTCTTGGCACGCCTGCCATGCCCACCGCGGAGCGCATCACGCGCCCGTCTGGTCGTGTTGCGGCGGAAGCGGCCGGCGTGGTGCACCGGGATGCCCGCAGGCTTGTCGACCACGAGAAGGCTCTCGTCGCAATGCAGCAGCCTCACTGGCGCTGCAGGCACGCTCGGCTCCTCGCGCACGACGATGTGCTCCAGCTTGTCTCCGTTGTGGAACGTGTCCTCCGGTTGCACGGGCTGCCCATTGAGCAGCAAGCGCCGGCTCGCCAAGCGCTTCACAGCACGCTGTGCGCCTTCAAGCTCACCGGTTTGCATGCCCATTTCGTACTCGGTTTCAAGGATCCATGGGGCATTTGGCTTGATCTTGCGTGCTTGCTCACCACTGCTGCTCTCTGGCTGTTCGCAGTACGAACACACGTGGCTGAACAAGCTGGAGCGCTCGGCGCTGTCGATCAACGTGCTGACGCTGCTGTTCGGGACAGGCCTGCACACGAACGAGCAGGCCGGCGAGTCGCGCAACGCGACGTTGGCCGAGCTGCTCTCGGTGGGAATCGTGTTTCTGAACGTGGTGTTTGTGGCCAACGTGGGACGGTCGTGGCGGCGGCATGGACAGTATTGCACGCGGTGCCGAACGGAGGCAGCAAGTGAAGAGACAAAGACAGAGGAGGA
>CAJWOS010000084.1 GCA_913044235.1 uncultured Pseudomonadota bacterium | reverse complement strand
CGGCGAGGCGGGCCCGTGTCTGCAGGAGCTCCAGGGCATCCGTCTGGTCCATCGTGCGCAGAAACAACACCTGCTGAGACGGCAGCACCATCCGCCGGCGCGCGGTGATCATCCAGCGCAGCTGGGGAGCAGCCTCCAGCCACTCCGCCAGAAAGTCACCGTCAACTTGGAGGTCATCGAGCACCAACAGAGCTTTTCCGCGGGCATGAAGCACAGCGCCCAGTCGATTTCGGTGGTCTTTACCCGCAGTCTGGATGCCCATGGCCCCAGCGATCGCGATGGCGACTTGCTCAGGTTCGGTGATGCCATCAAGCTCAACGATCCAAGAACCGCCAGGAAAGGCATCGGGCCTCTGGCTGGCGTATCGGCAGCACAGGCGGGTCTTGCCGGCACCCGCAGGACCCACCACGGTCAAGACGCGCTCGTTGCTTTCGAGCCAGGCGTCGATGCGGGCCAGAGCGTCGCGGCGCCCCACGAAGGTGGTGGGGCGGTCGCGCAGGCGACCGGGTGCTGAATCCGGAGGGGACATTCCAGACAAGTCTGACTGCGCCTCGACTCCATCGACCGCGTCGAGGCGGTATCCCTCGCCATAGACGGAGATGAGGTGCATTGGCTGGGTGGGGTCAGTCTCGACCTTTTTGCGGATGCGGGTGACCGCGTGATGGGGCGCGCGCGTTCGAACGCCGGATGCATAGCCCCAGACCTCCCGCAGCAGCTCGTCTCTCGACACGACCACACCAGATCGCTCAGCGAGGTGGGCGAGCAGGCGGGTCTCCAACGCCGTGAGCGACAGAGTGCGGTCTGGGTGTATGACCTCGCGGCGATCGAGATCGATCGTCGTGGGACCGAGGCGAAATGTCTTGGGCGAAGAAGCAGGCACGGCCAGATGGTACTCGATGTCGGACGGGGAGCGTTCGGCTCGGTGGCGGTGCTTCGACAATGAGAGGCGGCCAACTGCCGTTGGCCTGAGTCCGGTTTGCGCCATTTCGATGCGTCAGAACGGACAACGATGACTGGGCCCGCACGCCATGCTCACCCGGGTCCTTGGAGAAATCATGCTCGCACCCCTGTCCGTTGTTTCCCCTGCACTTGCGCTTCTCACGATCGGTGCCGTCGCCCACGCCGCCGCGCCTTCGTCGTCCGGGGCAGCTCACTGGACCGCCCATGGAACGTCACACTCGATCTTCATCACCCATGATGTCCGGCACTACGGGGCTGCATGCGACGGGATCACGGTAGATACGGTCGCCATCGACACAGCCCTTTCTGCGCTCAGCATCGGCGATACGCTGTTGTTTCCGCCCCATGCGACGTGTGTGATCGACGACGGGCTCACCGCCAGCAACCTCACGAACGTGACCATCGATGGTCGGGGGGCAACCATCCTGGCCACGGGAACCATGTCGGCCGGCAAGCACATGCTGAAGTTCCGGTACTCGACCGATCTTGTGATTCAAGACCTCACAATCGATGCCAACGCCACCACTCGCGAAGCCCACTCCCTGTCCGTTGGAGGCCCCGCACGCGATGCGATTGCCGGCGGCGGTAGTACGCTGATGTTTTACGGGGCCGAGGGGCTCGATGTTGTCGACGTCGACCTTCTCGACTCGTGGCACGACGGTCTTTATCTCGACAAAGGCGTGGGCATCCACAACTCAGATGTCTGGGTGGAGGGGCTCGCCGCATCGGGCGCGGGCCGCAACGCCTTCACCGTGATCGACTGCACCGACTGTGTGTTCGTGGACATGTTCCTGGCCGATGCCGTAGCTGGAACCTTTGACATCGAGCCATACGACAGCACGCAAGTCGTGAACAACGTCTACCTGCTTGACTCTGTGGTGAAAGCTGCCGGCGCGCAGTGCATCCACGCCACCAACAGCGCGCCCTCGGCATCCCAGATCGAAGACCTTACGATTGCGGGCAACGCAATCTCGGAGTGCCACCTCTTGGGGAAGGGTGGCTATGGCGCTGCGATTGTCCTCACCGACGTGGAGCAGGTCGTCATCGAGGGAAACTCCTTCGAGGATATCGACCTTCGCGGGGCCTCGGGGAGCGCCGACTCCCGCTCGGTGATCGACTTGTTTCTGGCTCGCAATGTGGTGATTCGGTCCAATCTCTTCGACAACATCCGCTACGATCCGGCAGTGAGCAGCGTGTTTTATTTCTGGAACGACACCCTCGGATACCAAGCTACCCATACCATCACCCAAAACGACCTGATGTCGGTACCGTCGGGCAGTGGATGGTGCTGGGTGGCCACCGGGTCGCCCTACCGCACGGTGGTCGAAGGGCGGGTGTTCGACAACCGCATCCTCGGCGCCACACAGAGCCCCAATCCCGGCTGCTATTGAACCACGCGTCCACGCCATCGAAGCACACACGCTCCAGGCGTGGGCTCAATCGGCGCGAGCAGCCCATACCCTGCGCTCTACACCGCAAACGGACCCATCTGCCGAGCGTCACACCGTCCGATCGCTGGACTCGGTTCGGTAGGGCGGAAAAGCGCTGGATGGTGACCATCCCTCGGGACACTCCGACCGGTGTTCGGAACGCCTTTCGTAGTGTTCTCAGCCGCTCGACGGAGCATGCGTCGCAATGAGCGCTTCGGATGCATCCCATAGGGCATCGTCCATGCTGGATCGGAGCGAGTGGGCCGCCACCAGGTAGCGCCACTTCGCCACACCCTGGCTGATGTCCTTGCAGTTCTGCCAGTGCGACCCGCCGCGCTCGGTGAGCTGCACGGCGCCGCAGAGGAAGTTGTGCGTGCGTGCGCCTTCCTCCACACTCACGCCCTGCTCCAGGCGGCGCTGCATCGCCGGGTCGTCGGTGATCCCCTTCGACAAGTTGGTAGCCACGATCCCAGGCTCCAGGGAGTGGGAGGTGACCCCGGTGCCCTCCAAGCGCCGGTTCAAGGTGCGGCTGAAGACCACCTGCATGAGCTTGGTCATGCTGTAGACAGCCTGGGAGTTGTACCCGGTGCCCACCTGGTTCAGCTGCTCGAGCGGAATCGAGCCGAGCCGCGCTGCCAGGGAGCTCACGTGAACCACCCGTGCTGGGGCTGAGGCGACGAGAACATCCCGCAGCACCCGGCAGAGCTCGAAGTGGCCCAGGTAGTTCGTGGCCAGCTGCAGCTCGATGCCATCGACCGATGTTCGCTGCGGGCCCATCATGATGCCCGCGTTGCACAGCAGCACGTGGAGCGGCAGCCCGGTGGTCTGGTACGCCTCAGCAAAGGCGCGTACGGACGCCAGCGACGACACGTCGAGCGCCATGAAGCGTGCATCCTCGGGGCTCGGATCCGGTCGGTCCGCCGTCTCCGTGAGCAGCGAGGCTACGGCGTCGCGTCCCTTGTCGGGGTTGCGGCAGGCACAGACCACCCGCATGCCCTTCATGAGCAGCACCCGAGCGGTCTCCCGGCCCAGGCCCGAGTTGGCGCCCGTGATCACAGCCACCCGCTTCTGACCGGCCATACGGCTGGTGGCAAAGCCGTCGTCTTCGGCCGCATACCCAGGTGCCGGCGCCTTGTGTGTCGCGCGCGCGTCGTCGATCAGGTCGATGTACCACCGGGTGAGATCTACCTTCGATGGGGTACCACCGGGCATGCCGGGACCGTAGTCGTGCATCGCCTCGATCACGCCTGCGGGGCCGTCGTCGGAGAGCAGACCCGGCCGCGTGATGGTCCAGTCAATGTCGTCGCACTCCGACACCAGGAACTTCGCCATCTCGTCGTTGCCAGACAACACGGCCGCTTCGTTCATCGCCGCAGCGAACACAGCACGCAGGCCGCGATCGACCAGGGTGGGCTCGCCCTCTAGCTTCACAAAGCCTCCACCCTGCACGATGAGACGACGCACGCCGTGGGCACGCATCCCGGCCACCACCGCCCGGATGGCCGGCGGCAGTGGACTGCTATCGGCACCCGGCGGCGGGCCCACCATGCTGATGACGGCGTCGACCCCGTCACAGGCCGCGCGTACGGCTTGGGCGTCGAGCAGGTCGGCCTTCACCAGAGTGACGGCGGGATGGCCGGCCCAGGTGAACCGGTCGGTGGTGACGCGCTCCGGGCTGCGCACGAGGGCACGCACCCGATGGCCTGCATCGATCGCGTGCTGAACGAAAAACTTGCCGCACGAGCCCGTCGCACCGAGCACAAGAAGATTCTTCATGGGGACTTCCTCTGGAGACAAACGGACCTACAAGCCCGTGCTGACAATCGGGGCCTGGGCCGCAGTACGAAAAGGGGTGTCGGGCCACCACTGGGTGGTGGGCCAGGTCGATGGCTCAGCGGTGAAGTCCACCCGCATCCCAGGCGGAGGCAGCAGCAGGCCGTCTTCCGGCGTGGCGGCTGCAAGCAGGCGCTCACCCGGCTCGGTCCAGCTGTGGTTGCCCATAACAAAGGCCGCCCAGTGCACCGGCAGCAGCCGATCGCTGCCCAAGGCACGATGGGCTGCGAGCGCTTGCTCCGGGCCGAGGTGAACATCGGTCCACGCGGCATCGTAGGAGCCCACCTCGGGCATCGTGAGCGAGAACGGACCCAGCCGCGCCCCTATCTCGGCGAAGTGGGGGCCCATCCCGGTGTCCCCCGTGAACAGAACACTGTGCTCCGTGCCCAAGATTGCCCAGCCTGTCCATAGGGTCCCGAAGCGGTCCAGAGCATCCCGGCCGGAGAAGTGGCGTGCAGGCGTGCTCACCACCCGGAGCGCGCCGACCGAGGCTTCCTCCCACCAGGACAGCTCCGTGATCTGTGCCGTCGAGACCCCCCAGCCCTCGAGCCGCGCACCGATGCCGGTGGGCACGATGAACCGACTGCCCGCATCCGAGAGGGCTTGTACTGACAGCATTTCCAGGTGGTCGTAGTGGTCGTGTGAGACCAGCACTACGTCCACCGGGCCCACCTCGCTCAGAGCAAGTGGCGGGCGCAGGTAGCGAGCCGGCCCGGCAAAAGACACGGGTGAAGCCCGCTCGCCAAACATGGGGTCAAACAGCACCCGCTCCCCGTCAAGATCCAGCACCACCGTGGAGTGCCCCAGCCACGAAACAGCAAAAGCCCCCGGCGTCTCCGGCAGCGGGTCGGCCGGATACTCCAGCGGAGACTCGGGCTGGGTGGCCTCGGATCGCTCCCCGAAGATCGCCCTTCCCACCGCCTCGAGCGACTCGTCGAGCGGCAACGTGTTCCGGAGCCGCCCGCTGCGGAACATCGGAAGGGCAGCGATGGCCTCGGCACGGGTACCTGCAGGGACGTCGCCCAGTGCGGGCAGCAGCGCACGGCGCACGGAGAAGGCTGCCGCGACAGTCGCGGCCACAGCGACCATGGGAAGCATCAGGTTGCGCGTTGGCATTCGAGCCTGAGGAGCGAGTGATAGGGCAATCGACCCTACCCAAGCAATACCACCGCGCACTGGATGTTTTGCAGCCCAGACTGGTCGCCCAGCCATCCAGCGAGTGCAAAGCGCACTGGCGACCGCCTTTATCGGTACCCTTGAGTCGTGGGCCTCAAACAGACCCTCTCGACCACTCTGCGGCACACGCCATGGGGCGCCTGCTGGCTTCCCTGCACTGTGCAGTCCCGATGACGCAGGATTGGCGTCGTCGCAGGCCGCCTCCGTCAGGATCCCGTCGCAGTCGCCGTCTGTGGCGACCGTCAGCGTGCGGTAACATCCGAGGCTGTGAAGGCTGTGGACACGCTGACCGGGAGACGCGATGGACAGACCAGAGCGAACGGGAGCCCGGTTGCTGGGCATCGTCGCCACAACAGTCCTGTTCGCAGGTACCCTGTTCTACACATCTGTATCCATGTCCCAAACGCTCCACTACAAGGCATCCTCGGCGCTCCATGCGATCGCTCCCCTCTCATGGATTCAAGAGACCCAGGCGGTGTGTTTCCTTAAGCGGGGCGCCTACTGCTCCACGCTCGGTGAGCTGCTCGAGCTCCGCGAGGACGGAGAAGCCCGGAGTCAGATCCTGCGACAGCTCGAAAACAATGAGCACAGAGGGGAGGGTTCCCGGTACTTCTACCGCTTGGTCGCCACACCTGAAATGTTTGAGGCCACGGCCTCATGCTGCTCCGGCCTCGCTCGGGGCGCCGACATCTGGCAGATCGGACCAGAAGGCGAACCCACAGCCATGGCGCAGTCCTCCATCCGAGATGGTCTTGCTTCCGAAGCAACGCTGAGGGCGATCCTGCTGCTGACGCTCATCATCCAGATGGCAATGCTGAGCACCACAGCATGGCGCTGGTACAGACAGCGCCCGAGTCTCGCACGGGGGGTCGGTTCCATGGTGTTCGTGGTCTTCGGGATCCTCCTGCCTGTGATCTTGTCAGCCATTCTCGCGGCCTGACGGACTTCCGCTCACTCCGCGCCAGCAGACCGGCTGGTCGTCCCGCCATGGCCCCACGCCGAGCGCCACCGACAGCCGCGCTCAAGCGACACGCGAGACGCTTCCCGGTTCGGCACGAGACGGGGAAGGGTGCGCTGCCCGGCTTCGAGGCAGAGGCCTGCCTCGTGCATGCAGGACATTCGATCGTTCACGGAGCCATATTGACCCATTAGGGCTACTACCGTTCATAGCCGAGCACACCAACAGCAACCGTATATCCCGGCATGCATCGTCGCCCTGGGAGTCAGACTGCATCACCAATCTACTGGTGATTTGTGAAAAAATATCATCCCAGTAAGCTTTCTTGAAACAGCTCCGATGACCTGCATCCGCAGCATTGAGCAGGCCGTATCGGTGGATCGCCGTCGACCTCGCGCCGGGCTGCGGGATGCAATCAAGCATCTACGCATAATCAATAAGGGCTATACCAAATGCGAAAGTTCGACCTGTTCATGACCCTCCCCCTCCTGCTCACTGCCGCCTGCATCGACGAGGTCTCGGAGGGCGAAAAGTGCGCCACTGTAGACGACACGGCCGCACCCGACGACGCCACAACCGACCTTGAAGGAAGCGTGCCGGACACGGCCGAAGATGACATCGCCGACGACGACACACTCGAAGACGACACCGCCGGGGGCGACACCGCCGACGAAATCGACGACGACACCGCCGCAGGAGACACCGATGACGACACCGAGTGCGCCGACCGCGATGAAGACGGCCTCTGTGACGAAGACGACGGCTGTCCGGATGAACCCACGCTGACCGAGCCCACTGCCTGCGGATGCGACCCTTCCCTGGTTCCGGGCACCTTCGTGGACTCCGGCCAGACCATCGGCTCGGGGGTCGGAAACCGGAAGATGCTGATTGGAGACCTCGATGGCGACTCCGATCTCGACCTCTTCCTGGTCAGCGCATTCCATCCCGATGAGGTCTGGCTCAACGACGGAACCGGAACGTTCACCGACAGTGGGGCACGACTCGACAGCTTTGTGGACACGGTCGGCTTGCTCGCAGACTTTGACCAGGACGGAGACCTCGACGTCGTGACCGGGGCCCACAACCGCAGCTCGGCCGACTCCCGGCTCTACCTCAACGACGGCGCCGCCCACTTCACCGACTCCGGTGTTCGATTCGCCACGGGCAACTACGTCTCCATGGGCCTCGGTGACTTCAACAACGACAGCTGGCCGGACTTCGCCGTCGGCAACCACAGCGACTCCAGGAGCACCTACGCCTACACGAATAATGGTGCTGGAACCGGCTTCGGCGGCGTCAGCTTTGGTGGACTGGCTGCATGGGCCATCACAGTCGGCGATGTGAATGGGGACAGCTACGATGACATCCTCATCGGCGTGCATGGCGCATCCAACCAGATCCACCTCAACAATGGCGCGGGCGGATTCACGGGTTCGACCTTCGGTGACCCGACGTCCAATGCCTCCACGCTCTCGCTTGGCGACGTCGATGCTGACGGCGATCTGGACGCGGTTGTCGGTATTGGTGGTGGTCCGGGTAGCGAGGTCTGGATCAACGACGGCACGGGTGCATTCACGGACTCGGGGCAGGCTCTTGTGGCCAACAATGCCTCGCACTCAACCATCACAGACATCGACTACGACGGCGATCTGGACGTCATCTTCTCCGACATGGCCGATGGAGCAAACGGCGGAGCACGCATCTACTTGAACGATGGCGAGGGTCGCTTCACGCTCGGACAGCACATCGGCGTGGGCATCGCCAGCCAGGGGCATGGCGTGGGAGACGTCAATGGCGATGGTCTCGTGGACATGGTCCTGGCCGCCGAATTCCAGTCTGGTGCGCTCTTCCTGAACTCCTGCGCCGTCGCCGAGTAGCGGGGTCCGGAGACTCGACAGTCGTCCGAAGCGTGCCCCCTCAGCGGCCGGTATCTCGGTCCCGGCTTCGGTCGGGACCTTGAAAACCATCCACCCGCTCCCACGAACCGGTACCGAGCCCACGCGGACCTAGTATGGACGGGCTGCCAGTCCCAAGGAAACCCCGAACGGTTGAAGTCCCAGGCCATCCGACCTGGGACTTCAAAGTTTGGTGTCAACAAGAGCCTATGGGGTGGGGAAGGAGTCGCGGGGGCAGTCTCCGTCTTCAGGAGTCCACTCTCCGCCTTCGCCTTCGGTCTCACCCGGCTCGCTGACATCATCCTCCAATGCTTCGACGATCGATGAGGCGATGCCTCCAACCGCAGCGCCGGTCGCGCCTCCAGCGACCCCTCCACCGCTGACTCCGGCTGGAACAGTGACTCCTGCGAAGGGGCCCCCAGCCAGTCCGATGAGGCCGCCTGCACCTGCGCCAATCGCTGCTCCAGCAGCGGCGCCCCAGGCTCCCCCTTGCATGTCGGCCTTGATGACCTTGGCAATTTTCTTGACGCCAACGCCACCGCCTGAGCTGCCCTTGTCGTCCCCGCCGCCGTCACTCCCACCCACGCTGCCGCCACCATCGTCGTCGTCATCGCCGTCTTGCTGCGCCATTTCGAGCTGAGCGTCCAGGCGACCGGGTTCGGTCCAGAACTCGAAAGAGCGGTATCCGATGGCTGCAGCAGCGCCGTAGGTCAGCTGGCCTTCCGCGGAGAGGTCAAAGCTGGCATCAATCTCTCTCATTGCATCGGTGAGTTGGTCCAGTACGATGGGTCGGGGGACCTGCTCGGTCACCAACAAGGCGACATGTTCGTCGATGATGTCTTCGAGCTCGAACATCGCGTCGAGGGCAGCAGGTTCGATGTCCTCCACCGACCCGGAGATTCCACAGGCCACGAAGGATTGGGGGAACAGCTCGCTCGCCAGCGCTTGAGTCAGAGCAGGGTCCTGGCTGTGCGCTGCGGTACACGCAACGGTCTCAGCGTACACTTCATCGAAGCTTGTGGTCGGCCACAAGTTCACATTTTCCCAGCCTCCGCGAGCCTCGCCAAAAGACTGAAGACATTCGTTGTGGATGTCTCCCAGGGTCATGAAGTCATTGGAATAGGTATCGGCCTGAGCTGCCGCCGAAGCCAGGAAGGTCAGGGTGAAGCTGATGGGGAAGTGGTAGCGCATGGTCATTCTCCGTGGTGCACCTGAACGCGAGGGATGGGTCTGCCCTGTCGTCTGATGCGGTGAGCGCAGGCCTCTCAGCCAGCGCAGGGTCGCGGTTCATTCCGCACCCAAAACCTACTGACCAAAGCTCTTCTGGAATGGCTCAGAGCGGGCTCAGCGCCCCCCGCGTCCGAACACCACCTTCACCCCTCCCCCCTCGACGGTCCCCACCCAGGCCCAGCCACGACCACACTCGAGGCATCGCCGGTGGCATCCCCACCGCCCGAGGCACCGTCCCCTCCCCACAGGCCGAGCACAGGGCATCCAGCGGGAAGGGGGTCGCATCCCCTGAGGGGCCCTGAAGTGTTCAATCCTGGACACATCTGATAGCGGGGGGCGGGGCGCGACCCACGCGCGCAGCGATGGAGGCAACACCGTATGCACCGCATGCACCCGATGTTCACCACCCCCGCTCTGCTGGTCGTCCTGATCCCTGCCATCGCCCTGGCTGGTCGCAAGGGACGAGACGCAGCGGAAGACAGCAGCCAGGGCATGCTGATGCCCGACCTGTCGAAGGTGCTGGGAGACGCGTGGGCTGTGCCGCCCGAGCTCAGTGACCGCGCACAGCCAGGCAGTGTGCTGGAGCTGACCGACGCTGGACTGCGCGTGGTGATGCCAGACTGTGTGGCGGGCACCCCCAACGAGAACTCCCTCACGAATGTCGGCATGCAGAACAGCCTCTCCGGTGGTGTCGGATGGGGCACCGGCAGAATCGGGGCTTCGGTGAATGCCGAAAACCGCCTCCGGTTGTCTTTTCAAAACCCTACGGTCCAGAGCTTCTACCTGATCGACTTTGCACCCTCCGAGGCCTGTGTGTCGAAGCTTGCCGCCTACGCGGGCCGAGGTGGAGACCTCTCCACCCTTGTGGTGGTGCAGGAAGCCCTGGTCGCAAAGGTGAGCGGCTGTGAGACCAGCGTGGTGGCTGCAGAGGTGGGACTGCCCATCGGTGCAGCCAAGGTCGCCGGGACCGGCGCCTGTCAGATGTTCAGCGACACACCCGTCGCGGTCGGTCTGAAGACCGTCTCGGTGGCTGACATCCCAGAGTTTTCCGCGCAGGAGCGCCCGAAGACGGCGCCCGGACCGGTGGCGACAGCGATTCCGGCACCGGCAGCCGAGCCCGCCGCAGACATTCCCGAGCCCACCCCCGCGCATCTCTACGACATGGTCTCCATCCCACCGGGGATGTTCTTGATGGGCTCGCCAAGCTCGGAGCTCGGACGCGACGATGATGAGACACAGCACTCCGTGACCCTCACGAAGGGCTTCCTGCTGGGGCGCACCGAAGTGACCCAGGCCCTGTGGACCTCAGTGATGGGGCACAATCCCTCTGTGCCGGACTTTGAAGGCGAGTCTCTCCTCGGCGACGACCTGCCCGTGCAGAACGTGGACTGGTGTGCGGCCGTTGCCTTCGCCAACGGACTCTCCGCACGAGACGGGCTGCGCGCGGCCTACTCAGGGGTGGGCAAGTGCGCAGCCTCCCGCGGCACCAGCGTTCGCTGGGACCCGGCCAGCAACGGCTATCGACTGCCCACGGAAGCGGAGTGGGAGTATGCGGCACGCGCTGGCGAGGCGGGTCCCTATGCTGGCGGCCTCTCCGAGGCGCAGGCGTGCGAAGCGGCGAATGTGGCCGATGAAAGCGCTGGAATGGTCTTCATCGGCTGGACCACTTTTGCCTGTCGAGATGGGGTCGCCGCCCTCTCCGCCGTCGGCCAGCGCGCGCCGAACCCCTGGGGCCTGTACGACATGACTGGCAACGTTCACGAGTGGTGCTGGGACATCGACGGTGAATATTCGGCCTCGTCGACCGACCCAGTCGGCGCCGAGTATGGCACCCGCCGCGTGGATCGCGGCGGCTCCTGGACCGACTACCCCCGCTATGCACGGGTTGCGAACCGGGACCGGGCCGCGACAGACCACCGAGCCAACAGCCTCGGACTCCGGCTGGCCCGCACGGTGCACTGAGCATCCTCCCCCGCTGCTGCGACGCGTGGCTCGGTGGCTTCATGCCCTGCGAACCGATGGTGCGCGGGCAGACCCTGCAGTCGCATCCCCGAAAACCACGCCGAGACTGGTACGCGTGGAGCGGTGGGCCGATGCGGCACATGCTGGGGATGGTGGCCCTGTTTTGGGGTTCCAGCACTTCGAAGCCGTCCGACGCTCTCTCCGGCGGGATGATCTTCAGGTCCTCGGAGCGCCGGCAGCAGACCACGGGTCGTCACGTTTCCCCCGCTTGGTGCCGTACGGTCGGGCGTGGAGCTGGTTGCCAATGCACACTCCCCGTCCTCTCCTGGTGCTCTCGATGCTTCTGTCGGACGGCGACCGGTCTCGCCGTCCAGGGTCGGTCTCGTGGAAGGCAAAACGGGCTGCCGTCCTCGACCGCCTTGGCTTTTCCGATGCATACGGAACCGATTATGTGCCGGCTCCTCGACCAACGGAGCACGGTCCTGCGTCTTATCGACAAAGCGTGTGCCGAAGCGAGCAGGTAGAATTGTGAGTGAGCTCAGACCGATCCGATTTGTGGAGCTGGAAAGCGGCATCATCCAGGAAGAACAGGTCTATGGAGGGCAGTGGATCAAGCTCCTCTACGGAACCATGCTCGGGCGCGCGCTCTCGACGCTGATCGCGGCACCGCCCTTCAGCCGTTTCTATGGCTGGCTGCAGGACCGCCCCAGGTCCAAGCGCAAGGTCAAGCCCTTCATCGCGCAGTTTGACATCCAGATGGGGGACTTTCTCCCCGAAGAGGGGCGGGGTCCAGACGACCCCTACAGCTCTTTCAACGCCTTCTTCACGCGACGCGTCACGGAATCGGCCCGCCCGTTCGCGGAGGGCGATGCCTTCCCTGCGCCCTGCGACGCGCGCTACTTCGCGTATGCCTCGCTCACCGACGATGTCACGATTCCCGTGAAGGGCTCTTGCTTCAAGGCGAGCGCGCTCCTCAATCACCCTGAGTGGAACGGCGTATTTGACAGCGGACCCGGCTTCATCGCCCGCCTCTGCCCGGTCGACTACCATCGCTTTCACTTTCCCGACCGCGGACGCGTCCTCGCTTCCTGGCGCATACCAGGGGTTCTCCACTCGGTGAATCCATGGGCGCTCGCGTTCCGCGACGACATTTTCATGATTAATGAGCGCCACGTCACGATTTTGGAGACCGAGCGCTTCGGCAGGCTTGCCTACGTAGAGGTGGGCGCGACCTGTGTCGGAAAGATCCAGCAGACCCACCATGAAGCCTCGTTTGAGCGGGGCGACGAAAAGGGGATGTTCTTATTTGGGGGCTCTACGGTCATTGTGCTGGGCGAGCCCGGCAAGTGGGTGATGGACGAGCGACTCTTGAAGCACACCGAAGCGGGTGTGGAGGCCTACATCAAGATGGGGCAGGCCATCGGGCGCACGGGCTGAATGGTCGGCATTGTTCACGTCGAGTGCAGGGTCGGCACCGAAGCTGATGCCGAGTAGAGGGCACCCTGCGCCAGCATCGGTTCCCGCCGCGTCGCTGTGGTCGGTCGCCACCAAGACATCGTGGAAGCCATGGCCGTCCACATCGGCCCCAGTAGAGCGACCTCGCCGAAGTCGATCTTGCCTTCGGTGGCGTTTCGCTGCACTTCAGCGTCATCGAGGAAGTAGACAGCACTGCTGAAGGTGGTGCTGGCGACCTGCCGGGGCGTGCGCATCCTGTACACCGCCCCCTTGTTGTCGTTGGCGTTCCCTGCGTCATCGCCGAGTTGGGGCCGCTCGACTCGGGTGGGGGTTCACCATGGTCGCAGGCTGCGGGCGCTGCTCGGGAACATCAAAGGGGTCTGACATGCCGGTCCATCGCTCTGGAGCTGCGAGAATAGGTTGGGCGGGTGGGGTCGATGGCGGGGTGGCAGGCTGGGGCTCAGTCGCAGGTTCCCCAGACCGGCTGGGGCTCGGTCCAGGAGGTAGCGAGATGGTCGAAGAGGGACGGCTCGGTGGAAATCAGGCTCACACACCAGTCGCTCAAGTCCTGGTTGAAGGCCGCGGCGCCGAGGAACATCAAGTCCATGCTCGTGACGTTGCTCGTGTCCCAGCTGCCGATGTCTTGGTTGAAGACCTCGCTGAAAAAAAACATGCTGGTCATGCTCGTGACGCTGCTCGTGTCCCAGCTGCCGATATCTTGGTTGAAAGCGACCGCTTCATAGAACATACCGGCCATGCTCGTAACGCTGCTCGTGTCCCAGCTGCCGATGTCTTGGTTGAAGGCCGTGGCATTGGAGAACAGGGATGACATGCTCGTAACGCTGCTCGTGTCCCAGCCGCCGATGTCCTGGTTGAAAGCGGCGGCGCCAAGGAACATCCAGGTCATTTTCGTGACGCTGCTCGTGTCCCAGCCGCCGATGTCTTGGTCGAAGGAACTGGCGTTGTAGAACATGGAGCCCATGTCTGTGACGCTGCTCGTGTCCCAGCTGCCAATGTCTTGGTTGAAGGAATTGGCGCCGTCGCCGAACATGAGGTTCATGTTCGTGACGCTGCTCGTGTCCCAGCTGCCGATGTCTTGGTTGAAGGAATTGGCGTTGAAGAACATGCTGGCCATGTTCGTGACACTGCTCGTGTCCCAGCTGCCGATGTCTTGGTTGAAGGAATTGGCGTTGTAGAACATGCCGGCCATGTACGTGACGCCACTGGTACAGGCAGACCCCCAGGCTGTGGCGTTGACGTCCAAGCTGTTGAGGTTGCTCTCATCGTACTTGGTGTACGTCGTCGTCCCCACCAGCCCTGTGGCGCCGACGGGTACGTCGGGGCAGAGCACCGTCACGCCATTGGGATGCAGGATGAAGCCATCGCACTCCGGATCGCCCGTGGTGCCCACGCTGTCGTCGGTGTCGTCACAGTCGTCGGCGGTGACCACGCCATCGCAGTCGGCGTCGTCGGCCACGGTTGTGGATTCTGAGTCCCCGTCGTCGCAGTCGTCGGCGGTGGCGAAACCATCACAGTCGGCGTCGTCGTTTGGCATACTGGCTTCGGTATCGTCGCAGTCGTCGGCGGTGACCACGCCATCGCAGTCGGCGTCGTCGGTCACTGTGGTGGATTCTGGGTCGCCGTCGTCGCAGTCGTCGGCGGTGGCGAAACCATCGCAGTCGGCGTCGTCGCTCGGCATGTTGGCGTCGTTGTCGTCGCAGTCGTCGGCGGTGACCACGCCATCGCAGTCGGCGTCGTCGTTCGGCATGCTGGCGTCGTTGTCATCGCAGTCGTCCTCCGCAACAACCCCATCCCCATCGTTATCGACCCCGTCTCCTGCGTCGTCCCCGGAGTCGCCCCCCGCATCATCGCCAGAGTCACCCCCCGCGCCACCGCCGGAGTCGTCACTGGGGCCATCGTCGTCCGCCGGTTCTTTGTCTCCACACCCCGTGGCGAACAGGACTCCAGTGGCGAGCACGAGAAGGGGTACATTCAGAGGAAACAGACGGCGAGGCATGGGCGGCTCCATTCGGGTGCGCGATCGCCCCGGTGATAGGCTGGGGGCGCCAAACTGGAACCTCAACAACATCTGACATGCCGGCCTGGCTCTGGTGCTGCACCGATCCCGCGTGTGGACGGGCCGACGTGCGGCCGCTGCACACTCGGGCAAGGCCCGGCCGACCGCCGGTCACACGGGACCGGCGACCGAGGGTTGCGCGGGTGGGGTCGATGGCGGGGTGGCAGGCCGGATGGGGCTCAGTCGCAGGGCCAGTCACCGCCGTCGTAGACGTTGTCGTCTTCGTTGCACTCGGCGACCTCGTTTTCCGGGTCGACGACAAGCAACAGTCCGCTGCCCCACTCCGTGCGGGTGACCTCGACCGGGCCGAAGAGCTGGGCGTCGCCACTGGCGATGCTGCTGAGGGTCTGGGCGTCGCGGATGGTGCCGCCAGCGGTGCGAAGCTCCACGTCGATGTCGGTGGCCTCCACCACACCATCGTTGGTGACGCTGTAGTACACGCTCACCACATCGCCCTCGCAGGTCCAGCTGCAGACGTCGAGCTCACCCGACACCAGGTTGGGCTTCCAGGCGCCGTTGCGGTCGCCCCGGTCCTGCTTGCGGAAGCTGTTCCAGGTGTCCCAGTTGGCCGCAGGTGTGGTGGGGATGGTGCTGTCGTCGTTGATGTTGGAGACGTTGTAGGCGTGCTGGTTCCAGACGGGTCGACTCGGGGCCCAGCCGTTTCCGGTGCCGTCGTCGGTGGCCGACTGGATCATGCGCACGCCCTGCCAGGCCTCGGCGGCGTCGGCGCAGTCGGTGTCCCAGGAGTCCCATTCGGTTGCGCTCGTGTCGCCTCGTGCCCAGGCCGAGGCGAGCAGGATTTCACTGGCGCCGTCGTTGTCCACGTCTGCGATGCTGGGCAGCTCCTGGGCGGTTCCGCTGCAGTGATTCTTGGGATCGAAGCTCGACGACACGATGCGGTCAGCACCGGTGGGGCCATCGAAGATGAAGAGCTCCCGCTGGTCGGCGTAGAGGATCTCCGACACGCCGTCGGCGTCGAAGTCGAAGACCGAAGAGCCTGTGGAGGCACTGCTGGAGTCGGAGGACTCTCGCTGCCACTTGTGGGCGAGCGAGATGGTGCCGTCAGCGGCTACAAGCACGTCCAGCACCTGATAGTACTCCGCACCCGCCACCGCGATCTCGAGCTCTGGGTCGCTGTCAAGGTTGGCGAGCGTGGGGGGACCCGTGCGCAACAGAACGGTGTTCGAGGTCGGGCCTGGAACGTAGTAGTTGGTCGGGGTGCCCGAGCCGCTGGCGTAGTGCTCGAAGAAGTGCAGCTCAGCGGCCAGCTCCCAGGTGCCCGACGCGTTGCGGTCGAGCACGCGCACGTAGCCGGCGGTGCGGCCGATCGACCCGTCGTATACGTAGCGGGTGCGCACGATCTCGGGCTCGCCGTCGAGGTCCACGTCGGCCACCGAGGCGAAGCCCTCCTCGTCTTCCCCGCCGGTCACGGTGGAGCGCACCAAGGAGAAGGTTCCGGTGCTGGTGTCTTCGGTGTAGGTCCAGATGGAGCCCGCCGCGACGATCTCCATGTTGCCGTCGTCGAGCTGGATGGGCACGCTGATGGCCGTCGGGTAATTGTTGCTCTCTTCGTAGCCCCAGCCACCCATGTTGGCGGAGCTGCCGGCCTGGGCGAGGGTGGTGCCGTCGATGCCAGAGAGCACCACGTTTCCGATGATGACCTCGGGGGCACCCGCACCGTCGAGGTTGGCGATGGCCGGCGCGCCCATGAAGGCCCGCCGTTCGTTGTCTGAGAGCCACAGCAGCGAGCCGTCTTCGCCATTGACGCACACGACGTTGCGGGCCGTACCCGAGCTGTAGCGGTCCGCCAGCGTGGGGGCGCAGATCTCGATGTCGCCGTTGCCGTCCACATCGCCGATGGCCACGCTCGATGCGCCGCTGAAGTAAGCAGTGCGCCCGGACGAGTCCACCACCTCGTCGAGCGTCCACACCACCTGCTGGGTCACGGGATCCAGCACCACGAGACGGCCTGGTTCACTGGAGCTCTGGTCATAGGCCACGAAGACCACTTCGGGGGTGTCGTCGATGTTGTTGGGCGAGCCGTCGCCGTCGCTGTCGAGGAGGTGGCCCA
>CAJWOS010000083.1 GCA_913044235.1 uncultured Pseudomonadota bacterium | reverse complement strand
TATGTCCCCATCGGTAGAGACAACGTTCCGCCTGGGGAGCCCTTGAAGTGCTCCAAGTCGCCACTTTCGTCGAGGACCTTTAACCAACGAACACGCGAGTCGGAGGTCTGCACGGACACCAGGACGGTCTCGGCCGAGGGGCCGTCGGATGGGGCTGTGGCAACGTTGGTCGTGGCCTCGGAGACCGCATCGGCGGAGTCTCCGAACCATGTGTAGAGGCCGATTCCGGCTGCTCCGAGGATGGCCACGGCGATGAACGCTGCAACCCCAGCAACCAAGAGGAATCGGCTGGAGTCGGTGCGGGGGCCTGGGCTGGGCGGCGGCAAGGGGCGTGCCATGGGCACGGTACTTCGGTCGACGGAAGCGCTGGCGACTCCCCGGTCTGCTGCGGGACGGTTCGATGGCGCTCCGCGCGGCGGCTCGGTAGGCGCAGCATCGAGTGTGGGCTCCTGGTAGGCCTTTGGTGCAGCGGCATTGAGTGCGGCGACAGCGATCCGTCCGGTGGTCACATTGACGGGGACGGATGCCGCCGCTGGGTCGGCGACCGAGGAGCGAGCGAGATTCGGCATGCCGCTGTCAGGCTCTGGATCCGGAGTGGGAATGGGCTCCAAGTTGGGAGAGGGGCCCTCGCCCAAGCGGCCATATGTTGCCGATGCCAGTGGCTCGACCACCTTTGCAGCCAGCGCTTCGAGCGAGTCTCCGCGGGCCTGGTCGGAAAATGCGCGGAGCAGGGGCACACACTGAGCGGCGGTGAGCCGCACTTTCGGATCGTAGGCACACATTCGAGCGAGGGTCTCGAACAGGGTGTTTTCCCAGCGCTCGTCGGGGAGGCCAACATCGTTGATGCCGGCGATGGCTGCGGCGATGGCTGCATCATGAGCAGACAGCTCAACCGGAAGGATTTTGCACTTCCGACCGGCAAGCAGCTCGATGATTAGAAGACCAAGTCCGTAGATATCTCCGGGGTGATCGCCTCGGTCGCCTTCCTTTCGCTCAGGGCTCATGTATCGAAGGCTGCCGAACCGCATCATCGATGTGTGGGCCACCCGAGCTTCGTGGTTGAAGCGGGCCGTACCGAAGTCGAGGACCTTCAGCTCACCTTCCTTGCTGACCATTAGGTTGGACGGCTTGATGTCGCGGTGGACCACCCGAAGTGGGTCGGTTGCGCCGTAGGGAATCTGGTTCCAGGCCGCGTCGAGTGCGCTCGCCACAGAAAGCGCGATGCGGTACGCAGCGCGGGGCGGGAAGGCTCGCTTTCGCTCTGCGAGGTAGTTGAAGAGCTGCTTCACGTCTACGCCATCGACGAACTCCATCACGACGGCGGGCCGATCCTTCAGCTGGATCAGCGCTTCTACACGAAGAATATTCTTGTGCTGCAGGCGCGAGAGAAGGCGTGCCTCGTCGCGGGTGCGGTCGAGAACTTCGTCTGCGCCGTCCCACTGCTCTTTTAGGTGCTTCACGGCCACGATGCGCGCAAGCCCGCCTTCGCTGCGGGATTCCGCAACATAAACGGTCGAGAACGTCCCCGCGCTCCGCTCCTGGAGGAGCGTGAGGTCGTCGAAGGGCTCCCGTCCTGCGCCGGATGCCATGCGTGCTCCGTCCCTGGGCTCGTGATGTTGTCCGGGCTGCCCGATGCACGATGGCGGGGGAGCGACAACTGATGCAGTCGACCGGAAGTGTAGCACGAATGGGGCTCGGGTAGGCTTGCTATCGGGGGGCAGATTATGGTTAAACGACGGACTGCCCAAAATCTGTTCGGCATCGAACAGCCTGGTTGGATATTGGTCCCTTACAGGTCCAATCCACCGGGGGATGAACAGTGCCCGTCTGGGGTTCTTGGGCCGACTCAAACGAGGTAATCACCATGGCGCGCACCCGAGCAGCAGTCGGATGCATCCTTTTCCTTGGAGTGCTTTCACTCGTTGGCTGCGATGCCGTCACCGATATGATGGGTGGCGGAGGCGGTGCCGATGCGTATGCCGCAGGGGAGGCGAGCCTGCGCTCAGGAGACCTCCCCGCAGCCGCAGACCACTGGGAACAGGCACAGATTGACCATCCGGGAGACTCCCAGGTGGCCACTGGAGCCGCTTATTCCCTATTGCTCAAGGGAGACACCGACGCCGCCGATGCAGCGCTTGCGGCCGCGGAAGCGTCGGCCGGTGACCAGTTGCCAAGCATCAAGATGCGTCGCGCATTGGTTGCTCTGGAGGCAGGTCACCTCGATATGGTTGGTGAACATGCCAAGGCAAGCGGACTTCCGGTTGGGATGCTGCTCGCTGCGGAGGTCGCCATGGCGGACGGCGAGACCGATGAAGCCATCGGGTTGCTGCGGGAAGCGCAGAAGGCCGGAGGCGAGGTGAGGCAACTGGCTTCAAAATATCTCGACCTTCTTGAGTCCGATGAGCCAATGGTCGCGGGCCTCTGCGAGGCTGAGGCGCTCTGGGCGCTCGGTGTGCGTAAAGTGGCCGTTCAGTCGGCCGACGAGCTCGTCCGTGGGCTCCCCGATGACTTGGAGAGCAAGCCGGAACTGCTCCTTAGCTGGGCCGGTCGGGCAGTATCGGTTCGCGAATCAGAAATCGCCAGTGGTCTCCTTGCCGGGCTCACCTTTGCTCCCGACGGGATGAAGTGGCGCAAGGATGCCGTGCAGGCAATGATTCTGTGCGTGGACGGAGACGGTGACGGGTGCCAGTCAGCGTTCGATAAGGTGGACCGCATCAGTCCAGTGGCTGGAGCGGCCGATGCGCGAGCCACAGCTGCATATTTGATAGCTGACGACCAGCCGGAAGTTGCCAAGGCGCTTCTCGAGGGGGTCGAGTCCAATGCTGCGGCCCGCGCACTGCTCGAGACCGGCGATGCGGGAGCGGCGAAAGCGGCGTCTCCTGGCGGTGTCATCGACAACTATCTGGGTGCAGGGGGCTGAGCCGTGAATCGTTTTCTTCGTTCGATCTGGCAGACCATCGTGGCTGCACTCTTGGTTGTGAGTTTGGGCGCAACTGCGGAAGCCAAGAAAGACAAGGATGCTGGCGTCAATGTCCGCATCACCGTGCTTGATGTTGCAGGGGCACCCATTCCAACGGCTGTGGTTCGGCATCCCGACGAGGCAGACCGCAGACGGGTCAACTCGGTGACCGGTGTTTGGGAGGACTCCATTTTGTACCTCCCCGACGGCAGTGAGCTCCGCTTCGTGCCCGGCATGACCCTGCAATTTGAAATCTCCGCGCCCGGCTACATCACGCAGGTGGTGTCGTACGACGTGCGGAAACGGAACAACAAAGTCGAGATCGCTCTCGTTGAGATGGAAATCGAAGACGAAGAGATCGATGAGCCGCTCATTCAGTTTGGGCGTGACAAGCCTCGTGAGTCGGTCAACACCCAGCCTGCTTCCAACTGAACTATGACCACTACCGGTCATCGGAGTCCGCGTCCCATGCGCAGCCTCATCCCTTTCGGTCTTCTCGGCGTCGCCAGCATCGCCTGGGCGGCGACTGGTTGGTACCAGTTCGACACCGCTTTCAAGCCCCTTCCGTGTCAAGACGGTTGGATGGCCTGCATGCAAGGCGGCGAGTACGTCACGCCAGGAATGGTGATGGACGACGGCGGTCGGCCCCATCCGGCTCATATGCGGTTTGGATTTTTCGATTTCGAGCCGATGCCCTCGCTTTCGCCTCTCGATGGCCTCTCCGATTACGCGGATGGCGGGTCGGGCGACGCATTGGCAGACATCGGTTCCGATGATGCGGCCCCCGAGCGGGCCAAGCCGGCTCCCAAGCCTGCGCCCCGCGTGACGCCTGCGCCGACCCCGGATCGCAGTCGTGATCGCGATGAAGCGCGTCCAGTTCCGGTCCCAACGCCTGTGCCCACGCCGGTGGAGCCCGATAACGACTACGGCGCAGACTCCCGGACCGAGCCCGCGCCTCCCGCGCCCACACCTGTGGAGCGGGTCGAGGAGCCTGAGCGCAAGGAACCTCCAGCGCCGGCACCCGAGGTGACGCGAGAGGTTCCGGAGCCACCACCGCCGCCGCCACCGCCACCGCCACCACCTCCGCCGCCGGAGCCTGATCCCGAGCCGGAACCGGTTGCAGATGCCGCGCCTCCGCCTCCGCCTCCGCCTCCGCCTCCTCCTCCGCCCCCTGCGGGCTGCGACGACCTGATCACGCTGGAAGCTCCGGCGATGATGGGTGAGCTCGGTACACCCCGACGGGAGTGTTTGGAGCGGCGTCTGGCCAGTGCGAAGGCGCAGACCGAAAAGCGGAAGATTTCGCTCGTGCTATTGGCCGATGCGGAAGCGCGTCAGGACCAGAAGGACTGGTCGCGCTTGATGAAGCGGCACCTGGAACACATTGACCGCTCCGACCCGAACATGTGCTTCAAGTACGCGGCATACCTGTCGCGGAAGGGTGCGGGGTCGGCTTACGGTGTGATCCGCTGGGCAGACTACGCGCTCGAGAACAAGCAGACCTGGAGCGGGAACACCTACAAGAAGTACGTGTATGGGCTGTACCGGCTTCGGGCACAGGCTGCGAGCAAGCTGTGGAAGCACAACGCTGAGAAATATTCTGCAGACTCCAAAAACGATAAGGCGAAGGCAGACGCAGAGCTGTATCGAGGCAAAGCGAAGGATTTCTCTCGCGAGTGGCTCGATTATGCATGCGCCTCGAGCCAAAGCACCAAGAACCCGATGGCACTGTGCGTGTCGGCCTCGGGCAACGCGGCATTCTGCGGGGGATGATGAGCGCCTTGTCCATCAGCCGCCCAGCCCCTGTCTGGCTTCACCGTGCCCTGGTTCAAGGGTGCGGCGGTCTCACCGTGATCGCGACGATGGCCTGCTCGGACGGCGCTCCGTCTGGCGGAGACGCTCCGAAGGCAGTCACAGAGGTCGCACCGCAGGCGCTTGTGGCGCGCAGCTGGCCTGTGCAGATGTCGAATGACGCAGCGCGAAAGCCTTTTGAGCAACATGCGGGCTGGGGAGCACTCTTCAAGCGCGATCTACCCTCGGCGTTGGGTGCATTTGTCGCGGATGGGAAGGAAGGGCGTGGTCTGGCGCGAATCCATACCGATCTGGCCGCGATGTATGGTCAAGCCGCGTTGATGGGTGCCAATGCAACTCGTCATGTGTATGGAACCGACCGGCAGGCCACTGACCCCATGGAAGCCGACTACCTGCACGGCGTCGCCATGGCGTTGGCAGCCGACTGCGAGAAAGCAGCGGGCTCTCTCGCCAAGGTGTCATCTCCGGAAGGCACCTACGCGCCCTTCCATGGCTACTGGCAGGCGTGGTCAACGGCAGAGGGATGTCCAGCTTCGTTGGATATGGATTCGCTTGCTGCGTTGCCGATGGTGCAGACTTCGCTGGAAGTGGGCACCGACCCGTCCATCCCTCCATTGCCGCATCACTCGTTTACGGAGACCTCCGACGAGGCCCGCCAAGTCGAGACCGCAGAACTGACCCATCTTCTCGCGCTGTCCATGGCGCATCGCCAGGCCGCCGTCGACGCCGCGCCATCGGATGAACAGCACCTGGTCGATGTTCGCCTGTCTCCCTGGAAGCTCCCGATTCTTGGCGCTGCGCCGGACTTCACGCCTCTGGAATCGGTCGATGCCGAGTGGCTGTTTCTGGATTTTGCGCTCGTGGGGGCCGATCTCTACTTTCTCGATGCCGCACACCGAGATGGCCTAGAAGCCGTTGGGGTTTGGAAGGATCGGAGCATCCTCGCGGCTGCACTTGCGCCAGCGGTCATGCCCGAAGGCTTGAATGTCGAGCTGGTCATCGACCGGGCAGCAGAATTTCGCGGACAGCTGAAAGAAGCCATGCTCAAAGTGTCTGGAACCCCCATGGGCTTCCAGCCGGGATTCGCGCAGATTGGCGAGGTGGCGGTCCTTCGAGCAGGTATGATCGTGGCTGATCACAACGGTCAGTCTCGTGATGCGGGCATCCTTCGCATCAACGCCTTCGAGCGCTCAGACGGCCCTGGGCGCGACCCGCTATTTTTGATTTCGACCGCCGCCTGGGATGCTGGCAACCGAAGTCCACTTCGTGCGCAGGAGATCGTCCACGGTCTCGTGTCTCGTTACCCTTCAATCCAAGCCGCGCGTTACCCCCTCGACGCACTCCACATTCGTCTGGGTCGTACGGCTGCCCCCTCTACCGCGGTGCATTGATGATGTGGAAGCTGTTTGCCCGCCGAATTTGGGAGTTCATCTGATGGCCCGCAATCCAGCCTGGACCTCCGCCGGACTCGCGTTGTTAGCGCTTTTCGGTACCGGAACGTCGCTGAGCTACTACGAAGAGTCGCTACCCAACACCCTGAACCCGCTGTACGCCGAGACCATGGTAGACAGGCGGTCGCAGGAGCTCGTGTTCGACCGCCTTTGGTTCCACGATGCGATCGACAACAAGCTGAAGAGCCGTATTGTTGACCGCTACGAGGTGGCCGAAGGCGGGCAGGCTCTGAAGATCCAGTTGAAGCCGAACATCAAGTGGCACAATGGCAAGAGCCTGACGTCGAAAGATATCTGCTTCACTGTGGATGCCTTGCTCGACAAGGGCACGTCCGCCCCGTTGGCGGAAGGGTATCGCCAGGTGTTGGCTGGATGTGACACCCAAGGCAACACGACCGCAGTCGTGCGCTTCACCCAGGTGTTTCACAACCCACGGGAGCGGCTCGAATTTGCGGTCCTTCCGCAGGATTCTTTTGAGAGCACCGCCATCACGCCCGATCTGGATTTCGGCGCTCATCCGATCGGCACTGGGCCCTTCAAGGGAAACCAGGGTCGGCGGGGGGTCACGTTTGAGGCCGTCGGAAACGCCCACCACAGTCCTTCTCTCGCGCAGCTTCGGCTCAGTGAAGGACAGGACGGGTCGGTGCTGGTGAGTGCGGTCATCAACAACGGGATGCAGGGCATCATCGCTGTGCCACCACCAAACCGGCCCCAGCTGAGCGCTTCGGATGAAGTCACGCTGAAGTCGTACGACCTGCGCTCGTGGTGGTTCATCGCCCTCAACACCAACAAGGGCATTTTGAAGGACCAGAAGGTCCGCCAAGCGCTCAACCTGATGATCGACCGCACCGAGCTGCGGAAGTTTGCCATCGGTGTGGATGAAGGAGCGGAGAACAGTCCTTGTGAGTTTATCTCCGGGCCCTTCGTGCAGTCGTCGCCGTACTACAACCGTTCGGTGCGTGCGGTCGAACGGGCCAACATCGCCCGCGCGGAGTCGCTGCTCACGGATGCTGGACTGTCGAAAGCCAACGGCTCGTGGACCCAAGGGGGCGCGAAGGTCACTCTGAATATCGGGATGTTGGCCACCCTGAATGCCGAAGCAACCGATATTCTGGACTACATCGGGAACCAGCTGAGCGAGGGCGGCTTCGACCGGCAGGTGGACAAGGTTCGGGCGGACGAGTGGTCGCGCAAAGTCACGACCGGCAACGCGCAGGAGTTCGACCTGCTCATCGGCAAGTGGTCCTTTGGACTCGTGGAAGATGTCAACGACCAGTTCCACACCCGCAAGAACGGTGAAGGGAAGCTGAACATCTTCAACTACTCCAACGCGGAGGTCGACGGGATCCTCGCTGAGTACTCGGCGGCACGGACCGACACCGCGGCACAGGATGCGTACCACAAGCTTCATGCGAAGCTTGCGGACGATCTTCCCTACCTGTTCCTCTGGAAGCTCGACACGCGAAGTGCATGGCGGACAGAGGTACGGAACAACATCATCGCTCCGTACTACTACTTCACCGAAATCGACGGCTGGAAGTACTCCAAGTAGGCGCCGTGAAGCGGATGGTCCTTAAGCGCGAGTTTGGGGCCTTCTTCTCGTCAGCGAGGTTCCCGTGAAACGGTGGTGGGTTCGACCGCTCGTGCGGACCATTTCGGCCCTGGTATTGCCGATGGTTGTGCCGGTGCTGCTGACCTTGCTTCTCTGGGCGCTTCCTGGTGATCCGGCGAGCATTGTGTGTCCACCCGAAAACTGCACGGGTACGGAAGCTCTGGCTGAGCGCTGGAATCTTGATCAGGGGCCGATGCACTTCTTCACGGAGTGGGCGACCGCTGCGCTGGGTGGAGAGCTCGGAAACTCTTGGCGGATGCAGACGGGGGCATCCGTTTCGACCCTGGTCTTCGACAGCATTCCCCACACGCTTGCACTCATTGGTCTGGCATTCATTCCAACGCTTCTCGGAAGCGTGTTGGCCGCGCTCGACGTTGTGCACCGGCGCCTCGATCCGCTGCTTTACTTGCTTGGCCTGCTACCGGCTGTGATTCTCGCGGTGATGGCGGCAGCGTGGAAAGTCCTCACCTACAGCGAGTTTGGTGGGGAGACCGCAGCTTTGTTTCTCGGAGCGGCGGTATTGGGAATTGCCGATGGCGCCTTCTCCGGAGCCGTCACGGGCACGCGAAGCGTCTCGGCGGCGGAGCGACAGCAGCGCTACACGGGCGTGGGGGTGCTCCGAGGAGAAACGGAGCTCGCAAACATCCTGCCGAACATCACGCCTGCGCTGGCCGGACAGCTTCGGGCCCGCATTCTGCACTTGATGAGCGGTGCGGTGGTGGTCGAGGTCGTGCTCAAGATTGATGGCCTTGGAGACCTCCTCTGGCAGGCCGCCTTGGTACAGGACTTCGGTGTGGTGCTCCCCGTCACCACCATCTTTGCTTGCTTTTCAGCCGCGCTGCTGCTCGTTCAGGCTCTTGTGGAGGGTGCAGCCGCCGTGTGGGTCCGATGGTCGCCGTCGGGTGTGGTCGGGAGCTCGGCATGATCAAGCGATGGCCCGCTCTGGTCGTCTCGGCGGTGCTGTTTGCGCTGCTGTTGCTGCTTGCGTTGGTCGCGCCGGAGTTTCTGAGCGGACCGAATTTCGATCTCACGGACTTTGGGCCATCGGCGCTGCCGCCGTTTGGGGCGGATGACCGGGGGCGTCCGCTGTGGGAACTCGCAGCGCAAGGCGCGCGTGTTGTCGCCTTGCCATCTGTGTTTGCAGGGCTGATGGTGGGGTCTTTCGCCGCTGTGGGCGGGCTGATCCGTTCGATGGAGTGGAGTCGTGCGGACTCTGCGGTTCAGGCGTTCGGCGAGATCGTGGGTGCCATGCCGCGCATGGTTGTGATCTTGATCGTGGCCCTACTGCTTCCGCGAGACATGCGAGGTCTCTTGCCGCTTGCAGCCACCTGGGCGCTGTTGTCTGCACCGGGCGCGATGGATGAGGCTGCCGCGGTGGCCGAGCGTCTTGGTGGGGCGCGATTCGTCGAAGCGTTGCGAGCGCACGGGTACAGCCGATGGCGCATCTTCGTCGTGCATGTGGTGGGCTACAACCTCCGGCCCGTGATTGTCCGCCAGGCGGCAGAAGTCACAATGCAGGTGGTCTTTCTCGAGATCTCACTGTCGTACCTCGCCACATCGAACAACGATCCGAGCTTCACACATCCCGACAATGTCCGGTCATGGGCCGACATCCTCCATCTCGGCTATCGCGCGCTCGCATTCGAAGCCCCGTTCATGCACGCGTTGTTCCTCGGTCTCACGTTGGTGGCTCTGGTAGCGGGCACCACAATCGGCTTGAGCCGAGCTGCGAGGGCGCGATGAGTGAGCCATTGGTGGTGATGGAAGGGCTGACTGTGCGGGCCCCGACCCGTACCCTTGTCGATGGAGTCAGCTTCACGATTCAAGGCGGACGGGTCACGGCACTCGTTGGTCCGTCTGGTGCCGGCAAGTCGCTCACCGCGCGATGTGTGATGTGCGTGCTTGACGTTGACCCGGGGCTTGTGGGGGGAACCCTTCGCTACCCGGCGATCGACCCGAAGACCGACTGGTACGAAGGCGTACGGGGCGAGGGGATGCCTGCGCAGCGCAAGCTGCTGGCTCGCACGCGTCACCTTCGCGGGGCGTACTTCACATACTCTCCGCAGGCGGCCACGTCTGCGCTGAATCCTGGGCGTACCATTGGGCGGCAGTTGGCGATGGCGATTGCCCGTCGTCAAACGCCTCCGGACAGTATGGCAGCCGAAATTCGACGCATCCTTCAGCAGGTTGGGCTTGAGCCACGAGCTGCTGGCGCGCTGCCAGGGGAGCTGTCCGGCGGAATGGCCCAGCGGGCCGCCCTTGCGATTGCTGTGGCACCCAAGCCTCGACTTGTGATTGCCGACGAGCCCGAGACCGGGCTGGATCCCGTGCTTCGGCGCGCGGTGGTTGAGTTGTTGGTGACCGTTTGCAAGGACGAAGGTGCGGGACTGCTCCTCATCAGCCATCACCAGGAAACTGTACGTCGGATTGCCGATGATGTGATTCAGCTTCGAGGCCAGCATGGCGAGACGGGAGGTGCGGCATGAGAACGGTGTTTCTTGCGCCTCGTCTTGAGAACCGGTCGATGCCCAGGGCGTTGGCGTGGTGCTTCGCCCCTCGTACGCCCGACAGGCGCGCCGTCACGCGGGATCTTGGCGGTGGCTCGGTCCGTCTGGGCCGAGCGAGCACGAGGCGCTTGCAGATGCTCCTGGATCCCCATCTGCATAGGCTTACGAACCATGCGGGTGGAGCCGGATGACTTACACGATGAATACTATCAATCCGATGAAACCGACATGCTATCGCTATCCCCACGGGGGGATGGCGTACGGTAGCCTTGACGGGATCCCTTTCCAGTGCACTCGTCGGCCTGGACTCAAGGAGCGTGCGTGATGCGACTGAGTCGTTTTGTTCCCTTGGTTGCGGTCGCGGCACCTGCTTCGGCTTGGGCCGTGGACGCGGCGGAAGCGGAACACATCCGATTGGCGGAGGAAATGCGGAAGCTCGCGGCACGCAACGCGTGGCGTGGGGTCGAGGCCAAGTACACCACGATGCTCGAGCTTGAGAAGAAGGGCGTCGTCGTCACGGTCGAAGACCACATGCTCGGGGCGCAGGCCGCTCGTCAGCTTGGCTCGGTCTACGATGTCTTTCTTCGCCTCAACGCGGCCAACACTCTTGCGCCAAGCGACGAGCTCAAAGGACAGATCGCAGCGATCGAGTCGTCCTACGGTCTGGTCAAGCTCGACGTCGACGACAAATTCAAGGAGGACTACACCTTCAAGCCCGAGCGGATGCCTATGGACCCCTCGAAGCGCAAGGCCATCGAGGTTGTGCAACGGGAGGTCGCCGAAGAGCGAAAGTTCATCGGGATGCTTCCGGTCGGGCGGTACACACTGGCTACCCAGACCTTTGATGTCACCAATGGGGTCGAGGAGCGCCTCGAGGTCTACATCGGTCCCGTGCGACGCAACAAAAACAAGGCCGGAAAGACGGACACGGGCGCGGTGGCTGTCCGCGAGCGTGAAGGCTTTCGCTTGGATCTCGGACCGCAGTTCACTCGGATGGGTGGAACCTCGGTCGAAGACTCGGAGGGGGCCGTTTCTGCGTCGGCCGACATCGCCTCGTCGGCATCGCTCGGTGGTCGTGCGGGCCTTGGATACGAGTTCTTCCTGAAAAAGGGCTGGAGCTTTATGATCCAGGGCGGCTGGCATGGTGGCTTCGCCGGCTCTACCCAAGGAAGCACCACGCCAGATCTCAACGTGGCGGTGCAGGACCCTGCGTCGAAGGGCATCCAGTCGGTCTACGGTTGGGCTGCGCCCACTTGGTACTATGACGACCTCTCCATCACCATCGGTCCTACCTACTCCTACGTTCGGGCCCAGGCGGTCGCCGTCGATGCTGACGCGGATGGAGCCTTCACAGGCAACCTCACTTGTGGCGGTGCCACAGCTTCGATTTTTTATGGTCTGTTCGACACCCCTGGAATCGCGAACTCTCGCAGCGGATTCAGTGCCGCAGCCGGCGTGTTCGTGTCCAAGTCGATGATGACCTTTCCCTGGGCTCAGGTGGCGTTCACGATTGCGCCCGAAGGCTGAGGCGAGAGGCATTCCAATGATTTTCCACTCTTCACCTTCAACATTCGCCTGCATCTCAAGCGAATTCTCGGAGGCCTGAATGTCCATGTTGTCCAGTGCGTTCCTCCTCGGTGCGCTCCCCGCGCTCGCGGCGGAGGTCTCGGTCACCGAGCGAGGCCATGCATCCAATCCGACATGGTCGCCGGATGGGGCTCGGATCGCGTTCGAAGTCAACGACTACAGCGGGCACATCTCGCTATTTTCGACCGACGTTCGCAACGGAAACCCAATGGGGGCGCCTGCCCAGGCAAACCTTCCGGGTGCGAAGTCCCAGTTCGGTGGATCCGGCTCGATTGCCGCCAATCCGTCGTGGGCCCAAGGTGGGATGATGTTCGAAGGCTCGTCTGCGGGCGGGACCATGCGAATCTACTACTGGACTCCCGTGGGGTCGGCGCCCTCTGAGATCCTTTCCTCGGCGCAAATCAGCGGCGACCTCACGTGGCCAGCTACCTCGCAAGACCAGAGCAAGCTTGCGTTTGTGAGTGATGCCACCGGCAAGGGAGACATCTACGTCTGGGACTCCAGCACCAACGAGGTCTCCAGGGCACTCGACTCTCCATTTTCCGAAGCGGCTCCCTGTTTCGACCAAGGCGGCGAGACCATCGTCTTCAGTCGGAAGAATCAGGGAGGGGAAGACCTCTTTACGGTGGCTTCGGGCGCCGCTTCGCCGCGGATTGGTGGGCAAGGCGACCAGACCCGGCCCATCTACGCCGGCGATGGCAGCATTGTGTATTTCACAAGTGAGCGAGGCGATGGGCACTGGGACATCGCGGTGTCGACCGGCCAGGGGAAGAAGAAGGTCATCGCCAAGGATGTTCGACTCCCGGTTCGCGCCTCGCCGGCACTCGCTGGGAATGGCCAGTGGGTCGCATACGGGTCGGATCTTTCGGAGAAGGGCAAGTTCATCTTCTTCACCAAGCTGGATGGCTCGGCTACCGTGGAGATCGACACGGGACTCATCGCCGCTGGTGAGCCCGCCATCACTTCGGCAAATGGTCGCACCTTCATGGCGTTTACTGCCCTGCCCGACGTGGGGGCGGACTGGCGCCAGCTCCACATCATCGACATTTCTGGCAAGGGCATCTGATCAGAGCGCACACGCGCCAACACACAGCAGCCCGAGTCTTCGACTCGGGCTGTTCGTCTTTGGAGAGAGCCAGGCTGTGGTCAGAACCAGACGCAAGTACGGCTGGAGAGGTAGTTGAGCGCGAGGCCTGAGTAGCTACCCGTCCCGAGGGTGGTGCCGGAGTCAGCGAAAAACCACTGACTCTGGTTCGTGCCAGAGTCGAGCTGGATGTCGTACTTTACCGAGAAGCTCCGACTTTCGTTCCAGAGGTCTTCTGGGCATGTGGTACGCGTTTCGTCGAGGGCGCCCACCAGTGCAAGGGTGAGGTCGCATGCGGTGCACGAACCGGTTTCCGCTTCTTCGCCACGCAAAACCCAAGTGACCCGACAGTCGTCCACACCGGCTTCTCGCCAGGAATCATTGGCGTATAGGAGCCACTCTTCAGACCCGACCCATTGTGGCCCGGTATCGGAACCCCCCTCGGGCTCAAGCTCGCCGTAAAAGTAGCTGGCTGCGCCAGCAAGTGTGAGCCCGTCGCGGTCCTGGCAGCCCTCCGCGGTTGTGACCATGTCGACTTTCAGGTTGTCGAGATCATCGATGCTGCCTGCAACGTCCCCGCCAGAATCGGCGCTGCCGTCGGTGGTGCCCCCGTCATCGTCGCCGGCGGTGCCACCATTCCCGCTGCCGCCGTTGCTACCCGATGATCCGGCGCCGGGAAAGTTCTGGGTTGTACCGGTGCCCCCACCATCTTTGGGGTCGAAGCTTGCAGAGCACGCCAGGCCCAGAAGCGGCAGGAGGAAAGCACAGCGCATGCTCAAAACCACTTGCACTGATGCTGGGTGCGGTAGACGAGCTCACCATCTTTGTGGAAGCCCTGTCCGAGGAGCTTTCCGCTCTTCGAGTAGTAGATGAAGGCCTCTCCGTTACTGCTCAGCCGAACGTCGTAGCGCAGATCCTGTGGGCGTCCTTCTCGCTTGAGAAGCTCCTCAGGACACTTGCTGTTGCCCACCTCAGGTGTGGCGGCCAGCTGGAGTCCGAAATCACAGTCTCGACAGGCACCGGTTGCGACCTTCATGCCGCGAACCTGCCAGTCGATTGTGCAGGAAGACCCGCCCCGCTCGGTCCAGGACTGGTTGGCATGCAGCCACCATGTCTCCTGACCCGAGACGGCTTCGCCGGAAATCTTGAACCGACCATGGAAGTAGCTGTCGGCGCCTGCAACCTCGGCACCCTTGATCTCTTCGCACTGTCCTGACTCGAACTCCTGAGTGAGGTCGGGCAGGGCATCGGTGGATGCCTTGGGGGCAGCAGGGGCCGCCTGTGTGGGCTGGGGCGCCTCGTCTGCGCTGGTGCTGGCGCAGCCGGCTGCTGCGGCGAGACTGACGAGCAGGACAGCCATGCTCCCAGTTGTGCCGGTGCTCAGAGCGGTGGTCGAACGGCGCGTCTTTGCACTTGGTCGGTAAGTGGGACCGGGAGCGTTTTGCGGCATCGTAGCCTCCTGCGCGCGAAACATACCTCACTCGTCGACTCTCCACGACCTTCGCAGGAGCCTTCTCAACCGGCGCGAGCATGACGCACGGAGTAGTGTGACAACGTAATAGGAGGCTGCATGCGCCCCATTCGACGTCTGATTTCATCGTTGGTCTTGTCCCTGGCTCTGGTGAGCGGCATTGGTTGGGCGGCTCCCGCGCTCGCGCAAGACATGGACTTTGGCTACCGACCGGCGCCAGAGCCCGGCGAAGAGCCTGCTTTCATTGTCACCCCTACACGTCCGGTAAAAGAGATGGTGGTGGTCGTCACAGCAGGAGGCAAGGAATATCGCTTCAACGCCGACAACCTTGCGGCGGGTACGGCCCGCACCTTTGCCTGGAAGCGTGATGAGCGAGTCACCGCTGCCGAGGCCTATGTTCGCGCGGTCTTCACCGATGGCTACGTCAGCGAAGTGACCATTCCGATGGAGTACTCCTACGGTGGACAGCTGGAAGTGGACCTGTCCCGCGCTTCGGCAGACGTGGAGCGGCGCACGGTCTCGGTGCGCGTATCTCATCCGGTCGAGCGTGCGGAAATCACGGCGTACGGGGCACGGAAGGTGGTCCTCGATCAGAGCGAAGTCGAGCTCGGGGCTGGGCCTGGGAAGATCGATGTGCCCTGGGTAGGCGAGCCTGGAGAGGTTGTGCTCCTCGACGTGACCTTGCATGGTGGAAACGCTTGGGCCGGCTTCACGTATTCACCGTGGTTCCTCGATATTCCGCACGAGGATGTCTTGTTCGAGTCCAATCGTGCAGACATTCCGACGCCGGAGACCTTTAAGCTGCAGCACACCCTCAAGCAGCTACAGGAGGTACTCGACAAGTACGGAAGCGTGGTACCCGTGAAGCTTTACATCGCAGGATGCACAGACACGGTGGGAGATGCGGCACACAACCGCGATCTCTCCCGTCGGCGGGCGAAAGCCATTGCCTCCTGGTTGCGCACCAACGGCTACGACATGCCCATCTACTACCATGGCTTCGGTGAGTCGCTCCTCGCAGTGCGAACGGGGGACGGCGTGGACGAGGGACGCAACCGACGGGCGCTCTACATGGTGGGTGCGAACCCGCCACCCGCGGGTTCTGGTATTCCCTCGGTGCAGTGGACCAAGCTCTGAGCCGCAGTCGTGCGTTGCATCACCGCAGCCCGGTGCCAATCCCTACGCTGAAGTAGGTCAGCTCGTCGTGATAGGCGATGGCTGCGGAGTCCACCTCATACGCCATGTTCCGCCATGCCTGTCCACCACCGAGGTGGATCGAGAATGGGTCTCGAACCTGGATGTGGAGCCGCCCATCCACTTCCGTGCGGATTGGGTACGGCGCGAACGACGCGGCAACCTGTACATCGGCCCATACCGGGCCGGCCTCGACCATCAGGCCACCGCCGCCACGGAGCCCAAACAGCGGCACTTCGATCGGCTCCACAACAGCATCTTCCCAGAGGTACAGGCGAGCGACTTGGTACTGGCCCTGGGCCAGACCGAAGGCGGTGAGGGGGCCTTTAGACGGGAGGCGATAGCGCAGCCCTGCTCGCACATCGATGTCGGAGACATCGTACTCAATGGAGTCACCACTGCCGGTGAGCGTCTCGAGGACGGCATCGGGGTCTGAATCCGGGTCGAAATCTTCGGCCGACAGATCGAGCGCGGAGTCGGAGAAGACTTGCTGCGTCGCCAATTCTCCCCGCAGGTAGCGAGCATCGAGCTCGAGCCCGAGGGACCCCTGAGAGAGCCAACCGAGCACATAGCCCTGCACTCCGGCAAGGTTCACCCCGTCGTCGACGGTCACGCTCAGTGGACCAGCGGTCGGGTCCGAATTGGTGATTGCCAGAGAGTAGGCCGCTCCTTGGACTGCCAGCCCTCCCCGCAGCCATGCGGGACTCTGGGAGGAGCGAGCGCTCGAGGTTTGCTTCGGCTGGGCAGGGAGAGAGGGAGAGGCTGAAGCAACCTCCTGCTCCTGCTCCTGGGCATCGACAGTGGCTGGAGGGGGGGCGGTCGATGGGGTGGCATTGATCACGAACGTGGGCGCGGCGCGGGTCCAGTCGCTGGCGAGCGCGAGCCAAGTAGGGTCTCCCCCGACGACCGAAGCACCGGATCGGGTCCAGACGACCGAAGCCCGGTGGCCTTGTGCTTCCACCTGAACGCCCAGTGTGTCGCTGGGCTTGGCAAGGAGAATCGTGGCCATTCCATATCCGTCCGTCGTGACCGTCTCGGGGAGGTCCTCGCTTTCTCCAACGGTGTTGGACAGTGAGACGGGAACCTTGACGATCGCGCGACCGAGCGCATCCACGACTGCGACCCGAAGCAGAATGCTCTCGTCGTCCACGGAAACCATCCACGGCAAAACTGCGTGGACGGGCTCTGCGTCCACGGAGCCTGGCGGCTGGACGACCATCACCACAGTCTCGTCGTTGGGATGCCTCCGAGCTCGAGCCGTTGTGGTCGTGCCTCGGCGAGCGGGACGTGCGAGGACTGTGCCTTTGGGCACACGGACGCCGATGGTGTCGGCGATGGGGCTGTTGTCCGGACCGAGTGCGGTTCCAGTGAAGGTGATGTCGCGCTTGGCTCCTGTGAACGCTGTGGGGCTCACGCTTCCATCGACGACCGCTATACCGCGCTCTACACTCACGGACGTGCGGGTTTCGAC
>CAJWOS010000082.1 GCA_913044235.1 uncultured Pseudomonadota bacterium | reverse complement strand
GACTGGATGACCACCGGCACATTCAACGCGCACTTTCTCGGTGGACGCCTTTCAGCCAATGCCGCAGCCCGGTTTCGAATGGCCAGCAGCCCAGCAGCCCAGCTTCCCGCAGGCCTGCAGTCCGCATCCACCTTCGAGCAGGCGCAGTTCGAAGACCTCCGGATGTCGACACAGTGGGCCCTGAATCCAGGGCGCCGTCTCGCCTTCTCTCCCGTCGCGAGCCTTCGGGTGGACCGCAAGACCCACATCATCGCCGATGACAACGCCACCCCTGCCCTCGATCTGTCGCCGTTGTATGGCCTCGGAAACACCATCGGAGTGGCGCTACCGGTGGGCTATTCCGTCCAGGCAATCCCCGTACACCTCACCTTCGACCCCGAGGCTGCGCGAAGGCTCAGCAGCAGCGACACCCATGCCGATGCGGCCGAGCTCGGCTTGAATCCATTCCAGTACTGGGCACGCGCACGCGCAGCAGCAGCGTGGACCCCAATCAACCGACTCTCGATTCTCGCCGAAGCCGAAGCGCGCGTGCGCGAAGATGCCATTCGCGATCAGGCTGTCCTTGGCGCCGAGCTTCGCGCTGGCCTCCGCACCGCACCCACCGATGGACGCTGGCAGATCACGGCCCTGGTCGGACACAGCCCGCTCAAGGCACTCGGCTCTCCAGCCTTCCGAGGCGGCCTCGCACTCCGTTGGACCGGGCTCGACACCGCCACGGATGATGGCGGTCCCACCTTGCCGCCAGGCCGCACCCTCCGCATCACCATCCGAGACCCCGAAGGAAGTCCGCTCCCAGCCACGGTCTCCATTGATGGGAAGCCCGCCGTCACCGTCGATGAAGGAAATGGCACGCTCTTGCTTTCCGTGCCCGACGACAAACCCCATGATCTCACCGTGCAGAGTCCTGGGCGCGCCACACTCAACCAGGTCATCCAGGCCCCCGATGCGCCCGACTGGAACCTCGAGCGCGTCCTGCCCCCCAGCGGCGGAGACGGCGTGTTTGCGGTGCGCGTGCTCGATGCCAACCATCGCGGCGTACCCGATGTGCGAGTGAAATACAGCCGTCCTGACGCCGCCGAGCCACCCATCGATCTCGGCGGCGTCTGCGGCGACTGCGGACTTACCTATTCCGGACTTCCCGAAGGCACCTACGACCTCGCACTACAAGCACCCGGACTCGCACCCGGCACCGCGCAAGCCACGGTCTCTCCTGAGCCACCGAAAGCGCCCGACGACATCTTGTTTCTCGCGCCGATACCGGGCCGCGTGGGCATCCGTGTGGTCGACAAGAAGGGGCGACCCATCGCCGACACCAACGTACAGATCGTTGGGTCGGAGCCCACGATGGTTCCCCTGGACAGCGATGGCGAGGCCACGGTCAAGCTGGCCCCCGGTCGCTGGGCCATCGAGGCGGAAGCACCCGGCTTCGGACGGCACCAAGTGCCCATCGAGATCGACCCTCTCCGCCCCGAGAGTCCGTTTGTCTCGATGGTCCTCCTGCCCGAAGACGACGACGATGCCCGACTCACCGTGGAAGTGAAAGACGCCGAAGGCATCCAGGTTGGCGGTGCAACGGTGTTTGTTGGCGATGTACCGTTCTGCACCACCAACAACTCGGGCAGCTGCAGCCGAGACGGCCTCGCCGCCGGCTCCGTGTCCATTCGTGTCGAACACCCAGACTTCCTGCCCGATGCGAGCGGCACGATCCTGCTCGAGCCCGGGAAGGGGCAGAAGAAGGTGTTCGCCCTGGGGTGGCAGCCCGGAGCCATCCTGATTCAGGTGCGTGACCAAGACGGCCGGGCCGCAGATGCAAAGGTGCTGCTCGAAGGGCCGGATGGAATTGTGGAGTTCCGCACTGGGCCCGCCGGTCGGCAGAAGAAAAAGCTTGATGCAGGCACATGGACCGCCATCGTACGAGAGTCCGGCTACCGGGCCGTGTCCATCCCATTCGAGGTGAAGCCCAACGGAAACACCCAGGTACCGGTCGCCCTGTCCCTCCTCCCCGAAGTGGATTCCTCCAACGAAGACGCAGCCACACTCCGCATCTTCGTGGTCGACGAGACCGACCAGCCCGTGCAGGGCGCCTCCGTGAAGCTCGACGTGGGCCAGCCGGGCACAACCTCCAACAACGGCATCCTGTCGGTCCCGATCCCAGCAGGCCTCGCACAGATTGCCGTTCGACAAGAGTACTTCGATCCCTTCGAGGTCGAGGTCGAGGTGGAAGGCGGCGCGGTCCAAGACGTCGAGGCCAAGCTGAAGAGTCGCCTGGGGAAGGTCCAGATCCTTGCGGTAGACCCCGACGACAAGGGCATCGAAGCACAGGTGCAGCTCACGGGCCCCGGCGGCGACACCCGACAGCGCCGCCTCGCTCGAGACGGCACCGGTACATACCGTCTCGCCAGCGGCTACTGGGAGATCGCCTTCGCTTCCCAGAGCAACGGCTTTGGCGTGCGCGACGTCGACATCGTCCGGGAGACCGCTGACTACGAAGTGAAGTGGATCGGCATTCGCTCCGCAGAACCTGCAGTCCTCACCGCCCCAGACCGTCGCCCCACCAGTGTGGAGCTGTGGAGCCGTCCAGCCGATGCCCCCACGCCCGGCACCGTGCGCCTGCTCGGTCCTGAGGTCCTGCCCCCCTACACGGTGGGAGACAGCGGCACCTGGACTGGAGAGCTTCGGCCCGGATTGTGGGAAGTGGTGGCCACGGCACCCAGCCTCGGCATCGGCGGCGACGACCTCTCCGTTGCGGCCGGGGATACGCCGCTCACGATGCGTATCGAGCTCGGAGAGGTGCAAGTCACCCTCACCGATGCCGAGGTAAACATCGACGACACGCTCTACTTCGGGCTGGGCTCCGCCAAGCTCGAAGGCACCGCACGAACCTCACTTGAGGCCGTGGCCCGCACCCTGCGCAGCAACCCCGGCTTGCGCACGATTCGCATCGAAGGGCATGCAGACCGCAGCGGCTCAGACGACCGCAACCAGGAGCTCAGCGAACAACGGTCTCGCATCGTGCTCGAGACCCTCGTGATGATGGGCGTGGACAGCTACCGTCTCGAGTCCGTCGGATACGGCTCTTCTCGCCCCACCCAGGTCGCCGGCGCCGATGGGGCCGCCCGCAACCGACGGGTGGTCTTTCGGGTACTCGAGGAAACAGACGCGGTCGAGCTCAGCGACGACAACGCACCGTAAATCCTGTCAGGCTGCTCGTGCTCACACCCGCCGGACTGGGTTTTGCCTCGCCCGGTGTGTGCACGTCCCACCCGCTTCCGTTGCGGCGCAGCTCGTGCCTGGTGCCAGGGGCAAGCGCAATCGGTCCATCGTCGGCATGGGCGACCGTGCTGCCCTTGGAATGGCAAAAAGCCTCGAACATCGCTGGACTCACCCATCCGACCGGCAGCGAAAGAGACACAGGACGCCCACCCCGCATGGGCTGATCGCCTTGCCATCCATTCAAGTACCCGCCGTCCGTCTTGTCCTTCGTGCCTGCTCCTCCAGGCGCATACTGGGGATTTTCTCGAATGAACTGCTGGAACATCCCCACGGTGATCGGCGCACCAAGGCCCGGTGAGGGCGACTTGGCTTTCGTGGTGGAGGATGCGGTCGCAGGCGAAGCCGGTGCCAATCGCACCTGCAGCGGCGGCAGGTCGATAGCAATCGACAAGGCGCTCGACAGTTGAAAGTCGACGGCCATCGTGACCGTTTGCTCAGAACACGCAGTCGGACAGTTCCCTCCGCAAGGTTCATCAGGGCAGCGCCCCGCTTGCAGCGTGAGACGGCGCTCCGGACCCGGTAGGAGCTCTGGCACACACGGCGTATCCACCGCGCAGGAAGTCCAGGCTCCAGAGTCGATCCGAAACCGCTCGGGCGTCTCCCCGATGATGTGGAGCGTGACTGGATGAGCGGAGACTTCCGGCAGCTCCAGCGTGTGAAAGATGTGCTCCCGTGCGTCGTCCTCGACAAACAACACCTCGGCAACCTCACCACACCAATGGGGCAAGGCGTCGACTCCGCAGTCTACCCCCACACGCACCCCAACCTTGCGATCACCGGGCTCGAGCACCGGCCGATGGGCGGCATCAAATATTTTATCGTCGAGCAAAAACGCCACGGGAAGGGGCACTTCGGTCGGGTGCACGGAGAGTGCGAGGCGCACGGAGACGGCCCCACCCGTGCTCGCGACAGGCGGCGACCACAAGGGACGAAGCGCCCAGCCTCCAGCACCCAGCAGTGCCACGGCCACAAGCGCCCTCCCCATCGCCCATCGTTGGTCGGGTCGCGCTTCGGAGCGCACCAATGGGTGGGCACTCGAAGGCTCTGCCAGGGTCGCAGCCCAGCGCGGGTCCACCAGCGCCAATAGCGCAGTCCCCGCCGCTTCGTCGCCCGAGACCAGTCGTGCTAGCAGATCGGCCACACGGGGAATGTCGACCGCTCGGATCGCTGCATCAGTGGCCGTCAGACGGCCGATCAGGGCCCGAAGACCTCTCGGCACACCCAGACCCGGATCCAAGGGACCCGCATCGCGAACGCGCCGCTGCACGGCCGGCAGCTGTTCGAGTCGCGATCGCTCGGGGTCGATGGCAAAGGCCACCTGGCCGGTACAGCACTCAAAAAGCATCACACCGAGCGCATACCGATCCCAAGCATCCCCATCCACGCACTCATCGGGTGCCCATTCCGGCGGAAGGTAGCCGAGCGAGCCTTGCGCCCCCTCAAGCGGATGGGCCGCCGACTCTTCAGTGGTGCAGGCCATCCCAAAGTCCACGATGACCGGCCCCGCCTCACCGAGCAGCACATTGCTGGGCTTCAGGTCACGGTGGTGGATCCCACGGACGCCAAGGTACCCCACGGCAGAGCAGAGACCCGCCGCGGTGGTGAGCAGCTCCATGCCCGACATGGGGCCTCGTCGGATGCGCTCTTCGAGGCGGGGGCCATCGACCAGATGCATCTCGATGAACGGGGGCACGTGATCGAGCCGGAGGTTTCGGACCGAGACGATGTTCGGATGCCGCAAGCCCACCAGCAAGCGGGCTTCTTCCAGGAACTGGTCATGCGTACCGGACCGGGTGACGGCCCCGGTCGCCGGAACCTTGATCGCCGCGCGAATCCTGGTGGCATGCACGTTGTGCGCGGCAAACACCACCGCATCGCTGCCCCCACCGAGGACCGCATCGACCACCCAGACGTCGATGGCCTTGGGATGGGCAGGCACCAACGATGCAGAGCCGGCCACATACGGTAGATTCGCAGCCACCACCACAGCATCCGTCGAGACATCTTCCATATCGATGGTCTCGTCACTCGCTCCCGATGGTGCGTCTTCCGTTTCTGCGGTCGGTTCGTCTGCAGCGGGCGCGTCGCCCCCGGCCTTGTCCTCCAGGCCGATGAGCTCGGCCATCGTCGCAAATGTGGACCCCTGCTCGTCCGACATTGTCTGCTCCACCACCCGAAGACACCCATCCGGCCCGAAGCGTCATCCCTCGAGACGCATCCGGATCTCTCAGGTAGCCTGTTCGGTTCGCGCGCGACCGCTCCGACGCCACGCAATCCCATCCGCCTGCGACCTCAAGCCAGAATCATGGTACGGCGCCCGCGATACGCTCCCTTCCCCGGTGGCCCGCCTCCGGCGTCGGCCACCCGACTGCACCCCGAGGTCCCGATGACGTCCAACCGTCCTCCCCTGATCCGGCTCGCTCGTCACGTCGGGCACCACAGTCGTGCAGTGCGCATCGCCGCGGCCTACTCCATCCTGAACAAGCTCGCCGACCTCGCACCACCGGTCCTGATCGGTATGGCGGTCGATACCGTGGTGGAGCGAGAGTCCTCCCTGCTTGCCAACATGGGCGTGGTGGCAGCCGAGACCCAGCTGATCGTGCTCGCAGTCCTCACCGTGCTGGTGTGGGGCACCGAGTCGCTGTTCGAGTACCTGTACGCCAAGGCCTGGCGCGAGCTCGCCCAGACCGTCCAACACGAGCTGCGCCTCGAGGCCTGGACCCATGCCCAGTCCCTCGATCTGTCTTGGCATGCCGAGCGGGCCCGGGGCGAGGCGATGTCGATCCTCAACGACGATGTGAATCAGCTCGAGCGCTTTCTCGATGGTGGAGCCAATGACCTGCTGCAGGTCTCCACCACCGCCATTACGGTCGGTACCGTCTTTTTCGCCTTGTCCCCCGGTGTCGCGGCCTGGTCGATGGCGCCGATTCCGTTCATCCTGGTGGGCTCCTTCTGGTTCCAGTCTCGAATCGCCCCCCTCTACGCGCGCGTCCGAACCGATGTCGGACGCATGAACGCGATTCTCGAAAACTCCCTGGCCGGGCAGGCCACCGTGAGGAGCTACACGGGCGAGGCGCGGGAAGTCGCACGGCTGCAGGCCGCATCCGACCGGTACCGGACCTCCAACACCGACGCCATCCGAGTGAGCGCGGCCTTCGTGCCCATCGTGCGGATGTTCATCCTGGTGGCCTTCACGGCCACCCTTCTCGACGGAGGGTACCGCACGCTCGCGGGCGAGATGGCAGTGGGCACCTACTCCCTGCTCGTGTTCCTCACGCAGCGGCTGCTGTGGCCCCTCACCAAGCTCGGACAGACCTTCGATCTCTACCAGCGCGCGATGGCCAGCACCGCTCGAATCCTCGACCTGCTCGATGTCGAGGTACAGCTGGTCGATGGCCCCACCACCATCGGACGGGTCGACGGCCGCCTCGCCTTCGAGACCGTGCAGTTTCACTACCTGGGGCGTGGCCCCGTCCTGGCCGGTCTGGACCTCACCATCGAAGCAGGCAAGACCGTGGCCGTGGTCGGGGCCACCGGCACCGGAAAGTCCACGCTGGTCCGACTGCTCAATCGCTTCCACGACCCAGTGCGTGGTCAGATCACCCTCGACGGACATCCGCTCCCATCGCTCCGGCTTGAGGACCTGCGCCGCAACATGGCCGTGGTCGATCAGCAGACCTTCCTCTTTCCCGGTTCGGTCTACGAAAACATCCTCTACGGACGACCGGAAGCCACCCGCGCGGAGGTGGTGGAGGCGGCAACGGCCGCAGAGGCACACGGATTCATCTCGGCCCTTCCCGCTGGATACGACACGCGGATTGGCGAAGACGGCAACAATCTGTCTGGCGGTCAGCGACAGCGACTCAGTCTCGCGCGGGCCGTGCTCAAAGACGCCCCCATCCTGGTCCTCGATGAAGCCACCTCCGCCGTGGACAACGAGACGGAAGCAGCCATCCAGCGCTCTCTTGCTCAGATCAGCAACGGACGGACCACCCTGGTCATCGCCCACCGACTCTCCACCGTCCGCGACGCGGATGAGATTGTGGTGCTTGCAGAAGGACGGATCGTCGAGCGCGGTCAGCACGACGCCTTGCTCGCGCAAGAGGGTGCGTATGCACGCCTCTGGGCCGTGCAGACCGGGATGCGAACGGGCGAGGACAACGCCGCACCCAACTGACGCCCGACTGTCTCCATTTGTCTCGAAGACTTGAGCACCACCCATCCGGTGCCAACCCTTGCAGCGACTCTCGGAGAATCCCATGTCTGGCGTCACGACCGCTTCTCTTCTCGGCCTCCTCTGGGCGGCCCAGCAAGCACCGTCCACGGTCCAGCCCTTCACCCCTTCGGCCGTCACGAGCCAGGGTATCGACGATCTCGCGCTGTCCCTGCTCGAGGCCGATACCCACACGCTGCTCGATGCCATCTCGGTCGATGCCGTCGTGACTTCGCGGGTGAAGACCCCCGACAGCCTTGTGGCCAAAGCCATCCGCAAGGGCATCCAGCCCGATGCCGTCCTCGACCGCCTCGCCCTCCGCGTGCGCGTGGACAGCGTGCAGGACTGCTACCGGGTCATGAGCTCCCTGCAGGACCGGTTCACCGTGGTCACAGACAGCGCCGACGACTACATCGCCCAGCCGAAGGCCAACGGCTACCAGTCCCTGCATGCGGCGCTGCACACGCACATGGGCATCGCGGAGTTCCAGGTGCGCACCCACGAAATGCACCACCATGCAGAGCGGGGCACGGCGTCCCATGCCGTCTACAAGGCCACCCAAGCCACAACCGTCTGACCCACGGCCATCGGTTTAGCCTGTCAGCGCGAGCACACCGCCACTGTACGCACCCAACCGCAGGCCCTCTCGGTGCACATCGAGCCCCCCTGTGACCCAGGGCACACCGTCGACTGTCTCGCTGGAGGGCAGCGCCCAGTGCACGGGCACGGGCGACAGGTTGGCCACGATGCGCGCCGAACCACTCGGCGTGTCTCGTCGGTAGGTGAGCACCGCGGGGTGTGGCTCTTCCGGCAGCGTCACGGTGCCCCCCGTCAGAGCAGGATGGGTTCGGCGTAGGTGCAACATGGCCCGATAGGCCGACCAGATGGAGTCGGGTGCCGCCCGCTGGTGCATCACGTTGCGGCGAGCCCAGTCGGCGTGCAACGGCAGCCATGGTTGCCCGATAGAGAAGCCTCCATGGGGATCAGACGACCACGCCATCGGGGTTCGGCAGCCGTCCCGCCCTCGATACAGGGGCCAGAATCGCTTCCCCGGCGGGTCTTGAATCCGTGACCGCGACAGCCGCGCCTCCGGCGTTCCGAGCTCGTCGCCTTGGTACACCACCACCATCCCCGGCAACCCCAACTGCATCAGCGCCACGAGCTTCATCCGGGCATCGGTGTGGGAACCGGCTCCCCACCGGGTCGCGAGCCTCGGAAAGTCATGGTTCCCGAGCACCCAGGTGGGAGTGGCATGGCCCGAAAATGCATCGAGCTGGGCACGAATCGCAGCGTGGAAGCGCGGCGCAGACCACTGTGTGTGCAGCCAACGAAAGTGGAAGGCCAGGTGCAGCCGATCGGCACCACACCATCCCGATGCCCGGTCGTATCGAAATCGCTCATCGAGCGTCTCACCCACCAGCACACGCGACCCCTCAAAAGAGTCTGCGAGCGTGCGCATCCGCATCAGGATGCTCGCAAGCTCCGGACGGTCTCGGTCATGGATGTGGTCTTGGGCCAAAAATGGGTATGCCAGGCGCGCGAGTCGACCGAGGAGATCGGTGCGCCAGGGATTGTCCGCCAGGGTGGGATGCTTGGCGTAGTTGTTGAACACATCGAGTCGAAAGCCATCAATCCCAAACTCGAACCACCGCTTCATCGACGCGAGCACCGCCGCTTCCACCGCCGGCTCCGACCAGTTCAGGTCGGGCTGCTCGGAAGCAAAGCTGTGGAGGTACCACCGTCCACTGGCCGCGTGGGCCGTCCACGCCGGGCCGCCGAACGTGGAGGCCCAATTGTTGGGCGGACGCTCCCCTTCGTGCCAGTGGTACCAACGCGCGTGGGGCCCCTCGGGATCGACGGCCGAAGACCGGAACCACGCGTGCTGGTCGGAGGTGTGATTGAACACCCCGTCCAGCAGAACCCGCAAGCCTCGGCTGTGCGCATCATCCACCAGCTTTCGCAGTGCCGAACGACCGCCATAGATCGCTGCGACATCGTCATAGTCGGCCACGTCATAGCCAAAGTCCCGGTCTGGCGAGGGATGCACTGGAGACAGCCAGATGGTGTCCACGCCCAGCGCCACAAGCTCATCGAGACGCTGTCGCGCACCTTCCAGGTCCCCCACTCCGTCGCCATCACTGTCCTGAAAGGAGCGGAGATACACCTGATAGACCGATCCGTGGCGCCACCACTCCGCAGGACTGTCCATGTCAGGACACAGGAGACACGGGCCGAACCCCGTGGATGGAGGCAAGGTGATCCGGGCCCACGCCACGACTGGCGTAGCGAATGCCGATGCCCGACGACGAGCTCTGCGCGCTCCAGAACGCAAGGCCCCGCACGGAGCCATCGCGCCGCCGGCGAGGTGCAATGAAGACCGCACTGTGGCCTTTGCCACTGTTGCGCCAGAACTGCACGAAGTCACCCGGCTGCAAGTCGTCGATGCGGTCGATCCGAATGCCGAGCTTGCGGCTCGCAAGCGCCTCTACCGGTCCGAGACGGGAGCCGTCCCGCACGTACCAGGTCTCCTTCAGGTCGAGCACATCCGTCGGTGTCAGCCACGGCGGCGCGCCCACCTGCTCGATGGCGCGCAGCCAGACCTCGAAGGTGATGCCGGAGCAGTGAATGCCCCGGGTGTTGGCGCGATGTGCCATCGGGACGCCGCGGTACTGGAGATCGCGTGTAGTGCCATCCGTGTGAAAGCCCTGCACCCACACATACGGGTTGGCATCGCCGAAGGTGTACTCGCGCAAGAGGGCGAGCACAGTGGTGTTCAAGGGACGCAGACCCGGCATGGGCGGCAACACGGGGGCCGGCCACTGACCCCATGCCCACACTCGCCGGGGCACAGACGCGGTGAGGCCCAAGCTCCCCAGGCCAGCCAACAGGGCCCTCCGGTGCAAACGGCATTCATGCACAGCTCATCTCCAGGCACGCTGCGGTGCGCTATCCAGATGCATCCATTCCGGCCCGGCATCAGCGGCAAACTGGGCTGCAATCCACTCCGACCCCATCGCGAGTGCTCCCCATTTGCCCTCGGTGCATTAGAGTGGGCCGACCCTTGGAGGCCCGATGGCGGGACCGGCAAACCACAACCCACACACCGCACCTCTGTCGGTTGTGCTTGTGGCGCGGCAGTGGAACAACACCGCCAGTGGCTGGGTGCGTGAATGGCTACACCAGTCCGCCTCGGTCGAGCTGATCGTCGTCGACCTCAGCCCCAATACCGACCTCGTCACCAAGGTTCCCACCGAGGTCAAGGTGGTCGAAGGGCACCGCGGCACGGTGTCGATGGCCCTCAACGCGGGTCTCGAAGCGGCGACCGGCGACAAAGTGCTGTTCCAAAGCGAGCCCCGATGCCCTCCCGAGCAGTTCCTGCCCCTCGTCGAGGCCGTGCGCGCGCCGGCCGACGCGATGCTCATGGGACCCGGCGCCCCGCCTGCTGGGATGGCGCAGTCAGCGCTCGACACACTCATGCTGCACCTGGTCTCTGGCGATGCCGTGCACCAGGCGCCAACCCGCTGGCCCAACGTTCCCGGAAGCCTCTGGGTGCTCTTCCCCACCGCCCAGCTCCGCGCGCTCGGCGGACTCGAAGCCGTCGAAGAACACTTCGAGCTGGCCATTCAAGATGCCTGCTTGCGCCTTTCTCGGCACCACTCACCCGTGCGGGTCGATCGCATTCAGTGGTCGGTCAATCGGCGCACCATGCGCGCGCTCGCCGATGATATCCGCGGACTGACGGCCGCCCGCATCGCACGACTGGCGAGACGGCCCGACTCCCCACTCGAGCCCGGCTGGACGTTCGCCACCCGCACTGCGCTGCAGACTGCACTCGAACGAGACCACCAGGGCAACGACCGACAGGAGATACTCGAACAGCTGGGAGACCTCGACCTTCGGCCGCTCGCGCGCATGCCCGAGTGGGCCATCATCGCTCGCGACCAGCTGCGGCGACTGCTCGTCGGCCTGCGGCAACAGCAGCAGCGCTGGGTACTCGAGGGACTCAAGCAGGGACTCGAGCAGTGCGGCACCGACGGCATTCCCACCCTTCTCGGTCGGCATCCGATCCGACTGAGCACCGAAACCACCGTGCTTCTGCCGGTGGAGCGCCCCGATGCGACCGGACTGCAAGAGACTGTGGCGAGCTTCTTCCGCAGTGGAGTCACCCGGCGCTGTACGCTGGCGGTCGTTGCCGGTCCCTCCACCAGCGCACGCCTGCAGCGGGCACTGGGCTCCGAGTGGTACGGGCTTCAGTTAATGGCAGCCCTCGCCGACTCCGAGCTGCTCCTGCATGCTTCTTCGCTGACCGCACCGCGAGCGCTGCGGATGCTCGCCCCGTGCAGCGCATGGGTTCCGGTCGCGCGCCTGCAGGGCGAGGCCTGGGCTCTGCATGCACAGGTATGCGGTACCCGGGCGCTCCGTACCGACGCTCTCGCCCCGTGGCCCATCGATGTCGACCGTCCCGTGCGCCTGCTCAGCTGGCCACGATGGAATGACCCGGAAGCGCTCCGTGCATTCTTCCGCGACGTGGTGGTTCCCGTTTCGCGATACCCCGACATCACGCTGTGTCTGCGCTTCGACGTGGAGCAGGACGGCTCACTCGACACCGCACGACGCACCCTCGATGAGCTTTCCCTGGCGATGCTCCCCCGCGAACACCACCTGGAGCTGCTGCTGTTGTCGGAGCCCATGCCCCACGACATCCCACGCCGACTGGGGCTCCAAATTCATGCCTGGATCGGAGACTCTCCGAGCAGCACGTTCCTCAGTGCCGTGGGTGCGCCCGTGTTCGAGACGCCCCAGCCCGTGGTCGCCACGTGGGCACGCATCCGCGAGCAGCTGCAGGCCTGGGATGCGCCCACCACGCAGTAAGCGCTGGGCTCAGGGGGTTGTGAGCACCACCGCACACACCCGCTCCAAGCCTGCGACATCGATCGCGTCGAATGCCTCGAGCTCGGTCGAGTCCACATCGAGCACCGCGGCCAAGGCTCCCTGGCGGTCAAACACCGGTACCACCACCTCCGACCGCGAAGCCGCATCACAGGCGATGTGGCCGTCAAAGGCATCCACATCGGGCACCAGCACGGTCTGCCGCCGCTCAGCCGCGGCACCACACACACCACGGCCAAAGGGAATGCGCAAGCAACCGAGACTTCCCTGGTACGGCCCCACGACCAGCTCGTTGGGACGGTGGGGATCGACCACATAGAAGCCCGTCCAGAAGAACCGGGGTCGAAAGGCCTGCGACAAGAGACACGCCGCAGTCGCATACCGCGCCGTGCGAGATGGCTCGCCGGCGACCACCGCGGCCACCTGTTCGGCCAGCATCGCGTACCGTTCGGCCCGGTCGTCTGGCAACGAAGAGAGCACCTCTGCCATGGCGTCGTCCGTGGGCAATCAGAAGTAGTAGCGTAGACCAGCAGCGAAGCTGTCGGCGCGGAACGCCGCCCCCGCCGGTGAAACAAACAGGGTCGGGCGATATTCGAAGAAGATGTCGAGCGGGAGCTCGTCGAGGTCGAAGTCCGAGCCGACCACCCCAGCGACACCCAAAACCGACGACCCAAGAATCAGTCCACCTCCAAAACCCGCGTACCAGCCAACACTGATCTCTTCTTGCTTGATGAAGGGGTCGAAATTGTAGAGATAGTCGGCCGAGACCAGCAGAGTGCCCCCGCCGGAGCCCATCCCCACCAAGGCCTGCACCGCGTTGGCTTCGTTGATGAAGTACTTTCCGCTCACGCCCACACCGAGGATGTTTCCACCCACTCCCACACCGATGTTGCCCGCTTCGCGCACCTGTTCTTGGGCCATGGCGCCTTGCGGGGCAGCCAGCCCCAGCCCCACCAGTGCGGCAAGTACGAGATCGGGGCCACGTCTAAACATTCGCTCGCGCCTCCAGCGCTTCCCAACGCGTGTACAGTTGTTCGATCTCCAGCGGCAGCGCCTCCGCACGCGCCGACAACACCGCCAGCGCTTCGCCACCCGACTTCCAGGTGGCGGGATCGGCCATCTTCACATGCAGCGCTTCGAGCTCCGCCTCAAGACTCTCGATCTGACCGGGCAACGCGGCGTACTCCCGCTGCTCGCGATTGGTGAGCTTCTTGGGACGCTCCGACGGCACCCGCGCCGCATCACGCGCTCGGGCCTCAGCCCGCTTCGCCGCGCGCGACGTCTCGTCGGATGCCAGACGCGCGGCCGCCTGTCCTTCTGCAGCCTCCTTGGCCTGTTGACGCGAGGCATACCGCACCACCCGCCCGTCGCCTTCAAAGGCCACCACGGCGTTGCACACTCGGTCGAGAAATGCGCGGTCGTGAGTGACCACCACAGCAGCCCCGTCAAAGTCGAGCAACGCCTCCTCGAGGATCCGCAGAGTGAGAAGATCGAGATCGTTGGTGGGCTCGTCGAGCAGCAGTAGGTTGGCCCCCTGCAGCATCAGGCGTGCCATCAGCAGACGGGCTCGCTCTCCACCCGACAGCGTCGATGCCGGCTGATCGAAGCTCTCTCGCGGAAAGTGAAACCGGTCGAGTAGCGATGCCACATGCACAGGGCGCTCGCCCACAAACACATGGCTGTTGCCGTTGCCGGCGGCCTCAAAGACCGTACGGTCGAGGTCGAGTCCCGTGCGATGCTGGTCGAGCACCGCGGGCTGCAGCCGAGGGGCACAGAGACGCTGTCCTCGGTCGAGCTCCTGAACGCCTTGAATGATCCGTAGAAGGGTGGTCTTGCCCGCGCCATTGGGGCCGACGATGCCAATCCGATCGCCAGCGGCCACCACAAGCTGGGTGTCGTGCAGGATGGTGCGCTCACCGAACTTTAGGCGGCCATCGTGCAGCTCAAGAAGCGGACCGCCACGGGCCGCTCCGGTCTGCAGCGACAAGGTAAACGCCTCCTGTGGCTTGACCGGACGCACCTCGCGAAGTGCATCGAGGCGCTGCAGGCGAGCCTTTTGCTTAGTGGTGCGCGCTGCAGGGGATCGACTGGCCCACTCAGCTTCGCGCGACAACAGCGCGAGATGGCGATCGTGCGCAGATTTCAGCCGCGCCTGTCGCTCCGCCCGCTCCAAAAGGTAGTCGGCGTAGCTGCCCTGGTAGTGCACACAGCAGCCGTCTTCGACCTCGGTGATGCGGGTGGCGACCGCCTCGAGCAGGTACCGGTCGTGGGTGACCAGGATGAGCCCCCCCCGCCAGCCGCACAACCAGTCCTGCAGCCACTCGATGGTCTCGGCGTCGAGATGGTTGGTGGGCTCGTCGAGCAGGATCAGGTCGGGAGCGCCCAGCAGTGCCCTCGCGAGTGCGATGCGGCGCTTTTCGCCGCCCGATAAGCGGTCGAGCGGTGCGTCTCGTGGCGGGCAGCTCAGGCGGTCTGCCATCGCGGCGACCCGGTGTTCCACCTCCCAGCCAACCCGGTCGAGCTGGTCGTGGAGGTGGGCCGATTCTTGGAGGTTGCCCTCCACAGTGGCAGCTTCGTACTCACGCAACAGGCGGCGGTGCCACTCCACCGCATCATCGAGCGCATCCGCGACCGTGGCCCCCGGCAACACGGGATGCTGCGACAGATAGGCCGCAGAGGCCGGACGCTCGACCTGACCGTGGTCTCGTCCATCGATGTCGGCGAGGATGCGAAGAAACGTGGACTTTCCGGAGCCATTGGGCCCCACAAGACCCACGCGCTCCCCCAGGTCGACGGTGAGATCGCAACCACGGAGCACGTGCCGGTCACCGAACGCCTTTTCGACGCCCGTAGCAGTGAGTAGACGGGTAGACATCGCGACGCGCGTATCCTGAAGCGCACTCCGGCGGCGGCTCTGGGCGCAGGTTCCCTGCTCCTCCGCTGGGAAATACCGCTACAATCGCCGAGCCTTCTGAGCGGAAGTGCTGGAGTCGCCGTGTCCCATGCCCCCTCTTCCATCGGTCTCGCAGCCGCCGGCATCTTTGTGGGTGTGACGACCCTCGCCATGTCTGCACTGCACACCGACGATCCACGCGCCACAGAAACGCTCGTGCCCACATCCGAGCCTGCATCCACCTTTCGTCCGCCACCCACCGAAAACTGGCTCGGCGAAAATGCCGAGTCCGACAACAAGGCACGACGAAAAGCACACTATGCACGCATCCACCGCGCACCGCCCGGCGTCGACTGGAAGCTCATCGAGCGCGACAACGGCCTGCGTTGACTCTCCCGGCGCAACACACTGGCCACTCGCCCCCCCGATGTCGAGCTCGTGGCGGCCTGGCAGGAGCGCGGCAGCGACAACCAGGCCGGACGCATGCATGTGGCGCGCACCAGCCCCGATGGCACCCAGCTGTACGCCGGGTCCTCTCTCGGGGGCATCTGGCGAGGCGAGCTGGATGGCACCAACTGGGAACCCCTCGGAGACAACCTCTATGGGGGAGCCCACTGGCTCGAGGTGATCGAAGCCACCAGCACCAGCGATCCACCCATCCTAGTGGTGGCCAGCGACGGCGGACTCATTCACACCTCCACCGACGACGGGGAGACCTGGGTGGCCCCGAGCGGCCTCGATCCCACGTACGGCGTTCGCCGGCTGCTGCGGATGCGAGACGGCACCGACACCCTGGTGATGGTGGTGGCCAACGACCGAGAGTACGTCGTGGTGCGCAGTACCGACTGGGGCGCCAGCTTCCAGCCCATCCTCTCGCTCGACGGGTTTGCGGGCGATGCTTGGGCGGACCGCAACGGCGACAGCACCCTGTTTGTGGTCACCGCCGATGGCATCCAGCGATCCGACGATCACGGCGACACCTGGGTCCCGCTCAGTGGTCTGCCTGCCGAGACCAGCCGCGCCGAGCTGACCGGCTCGGAGGCCGGGGCACCTCGACTGTGGATGGTGACCTCCGGCAACGCGCTGTATCGCTCCGACGATGCGGGAGAGTCGTTCGAGTATGTCACCGAAGTCTACGACTACTGGGGCACCCTCAACGCCTCGATCCAGGATGTGGATCGCTTCGCCTGGGGTGGCGTGGAGGTCCACTACACGGAAGACGCCGGCGCTGGATGGGACGTCGTCAACCGCTGGTGGGAGTACTACGACGACCCTGCCAACGTCCTTCATGCCGACATTCCCGGCCTTGATGTCGAGGTCGACGCCTTTGGTCAGGAACACTGGTACATCGACACCGATGGCGGCTTGTACGAGTCCACCGACGGCCTCGTGAGCACGCAAAATCTCTCGCTCCAGGGACTCCGCGTCAGCCAGTACTACGACACCCACACCAGCATCGAGCCGCCGTACCACGTCTCAGCCGGCGCCCAGGACCAGGGGTACCAGTTCACCTACGGCGTGGAGCAGACCGACGATGTGCTGGCCTTCGAACAGGCCATCAGCGGCGATTACGCCCACCTCACATCCTCGGACGGCACCCACGCCCGCGTCTACTCTGTCTACCCTGGCTTCATCCTGGTACAGAACAACGTGGACGAGCCCTGGCTGGACTACCTCGACTTCCCCACCGACGAGGCGTACTCCTGGATTCCGCCCATCGTGGCCGACCCCACCGACCGCTTGGCATTCTACTTCCCCGCCCGCAAGCTCTACCGGTACAGCTACAGCCCGGGCGCCGGAGCCACATACGAGGCGTGGTCCGACGAAGACTTCTCTGAAGGCGGAGGCGACTACATCAGCGCCCTCACGTTCTCCCCTCTCGACCCATCCCGAGCCTACCTCG
>CAJWOS010000081.1 GCA_913044235.1 uncultured Pseudomonadota bacterium | reverse complement strand
CGTCGGTGTCAGCGTCGGTGTCGGCGTCGGTGTCGGCGTCGGTGTCAGCGTCGGACTCTTCGCCCCCTTCGGTGACATCGGTACCGCTGCTTTCGTCTGACGCATCGTCTTTGCCGTTGCAGGCCACAGCGAGGGTCATGGCCGGGAGCAGGAGGAGGAGACGAGTGGAGGTGTTCATGGATTTTTCCTTGTCTTTCTGGAACGTCGAGTGGGTCAGGGACAGGTGCCCTGTCCGGGCGACGAGCCTGTGGAACAGTTGGACGCGGACCAGTTGGCGGCCTCATCGCCCGTCGAGATGTCTTGCCGTTCAATGCTCACGGCATTTCCGGGGTTGTCCGGGTAGCTGAAGGAGTCCACCAGGGAGATGGCGTTGTCCTCGAAGATGTAGATCGGATCGGAGGTGGCCAGTCCGGAGCCGATGGTGCTGTCGTCGGTGGTGAGGATCAGCGTATCGGAGGGGATGGACGGGTACTCACCGGCATAGTCGGCATCGAGAATGATCGCGTACTCGCCGGCTTCGAGGATGGTGTCGAAGGGGTCGGAGAAGCCGAGGATGGTGTCAACCGCGTCGCCATCGTAGACCACCCAATACAGCATGTCTACGTCGGTGGTGCCGTTGTTGTACAGCTCGATGAACTCGCCGGTGGACTCCGTGTCGGCATTGGCCATGATCTCGGTGATCAAGATGTCAACCGACGACTCTGCCGCTGCCGAAGACGATCCGCTCACACAGTTGTCGAGACCGGGTGAGGAGCCCGATGCACAGGTGCTCGACTCCCAGTTGTCGGAGGTGTCGAGGTCTCCCCAGTACGCCACCCGCTCTACGCTCACCGCGTTGCCGGGGTTCTGTGGGTACAGGAATTGGTCGAGGATGGTGGTGCCGTCGGCTTCGTACAGGGTGACGGTGTCGGAGACCGCCAAGGAGTTGCCGAGTGTGGTGTCGGTGGTGGTGACCACCGTAGCGGCGCTGTCGATGGTGAAGTCGCCATCGAACTCGGCGTCGACGATCACTGCATAGGCGCCAACAGCGAGGGTGGTGCTGCCCGAGTCATACGCCTGGAGCGTGTCGAAGGCATCGCCGTCGCTGAACACCAGCCCGGCGAGGTCGATGGTCTCTGCACCGGCGTTGTACAGCTCGATGAACTCACCGGTGTCTTCATCGCCGGCGTTGGCCATCACCTCTGTGATGAGGAGCGGTCCGCACAGCCCGCTGGCGGCACCATTGAGGCGGCCGGGACTGCGACCCAGGGTGCAGGATGTGGTGCCCGCGTCCCAGTTCGTGGCATCATCGCCCACGGCGTAGTCGACCTTTTCGATGCTGAAGCCGTCTCCAGGGTCGGCGGGATGACCGAAGCTGTCGATGGTGGTGGTGCCGTCGGTGTCGAAGAGGGTGATCGGATCGCTCACCGCGAGGCCGTTGCCGATGGTGCTGCCGGCCGACATCAGCACCACACCCACAGGCAGGACATAGTCGTAGCTGTAGGCCGAGTCGAGGATCAGGGCGTGCTGGCCCGCCGCGAGCAGCGTGGAGCCGCTGGCGAAGGCCTCGAGGGTGTCGCTGGAGTCGCCGTCGGAGATCACGAGACCCGACAGGTCGATCTCCGAGGTGCCTGCGTTGTAGAGCTCCACGTATTCGCCCGTGCTCTCGGACAGCGCGTTGGCCATCACCTCGGTGATGATGAGGTCTGCCGGGTCACCACTCTCGGGGAAGCAGGCCTCGGCGCCGGGGGAGCTGCCGTCGGCGCACTGACTGGCCCGCCAGTTGCCGGAGGCGTCGCCATTTTCGAGGCTGTACATCTCCATCGACACGCCGTCGCCCGGGTCGGCCGGGAAGCGGAACGTGGCGATGATGGTGCTTCCGTCGGCTTCGTAGAGCGTGATGTCGTCGGCGGTGGTGAGGCCGTTGCCCACGGTGGTGTCGCCGGTGGTGAGCAGGGTCACGGCGCTGTCGATCGTGTAGTCGGAGGCGTAGTCGGGGTCGAGCACCACGGCGTACTCGCCGGCCGCGAGGGTGGTGGACGACGAGCCATAGGCCTGCAGGGTGTCGATGTCGTCGCCATCGGTGAGGATCAGGCCCGACAGATCGACGGCTGTGGCGCCATTGTTGTAGATCTCGACGAACTCGCCGGTGCTCTCGGTGGACGCATTGGCCATCACCTCGGTGATGATGAGGTCGAACGTGGTCGATGCGAACTCGTCCATCCCGATGTCGTAGCCAGCGCCTTGGGGCCGAGCCTCACCGTCGCGGTCGGTGGCGATGCCATAGGTGGCGCTGCCGGCGTCGATGCATGGGGAGCCCAGGCCCAGGCTGTAGTCGCCTTCGCTGTAGTCCTTGAACTGGGGGTCGACCGAGAGGTCGGTGGACACCTGGCTGGCATCGTTGACGTAGTCGGTCACGTTGCCCCAGATGAGGTTGGTCGACCAGCTGCTGCTGCAGCTGTAGCAGTTGAGGCCGTAGTAGTTGCTCACCATGATGTTGTTGGCGACGACCTCGCTGCCGCCGGATCCCATCGACACCGCACCGGTGAGGTAGGCCGACGAGCCGCCAAAGCCATTGCCGATGAAGGTGTTGTGCAGGATGCTCCCAGCCGTGCCGAGCTCCGAGACCACGCCGCCTGCACTGTTGGAGTACACGAAGCTGTTGGTCACCGAGAGGCTGCCCACCCCGTCTGCCACGATGCCGTACCAGTTGGCACCGACCTCGACGCTGTCGACGTCGAGCGACGCAGCGCCGTCTCCGTGAATGGCGTAGTTGAAGTAGTAGGCTTCGATGTTTTCGATGGTGGCGCTGCCCCCGTTTACGTAGATGCCAGTCTCGGTGTTGGCGACACCGGTGGCGACGTAGGTGGCGTCGTAGAGGCCTACGTTGGCGAGCGATGCTGCAGACAGGCCATCGAATGTGACGGTGCCGACGAGGAGGGTCTCACCGCTGCCCGCGCCATTGACCGTGACACCATCTGCCATGTCGATGTCTTCGATGTAGGTGCCCGAGGGTACGCTCACCACATCGCCGCTGGACGCGGCATCGATGGCATCCTGGATCGTGGTGAAGCTGGCCATGTGCTGCATGTGATCGGGATCGTCCCACTCACCATCAGCGGCTGGCTGCACGAACAGCGTACGGCCGTTCTTGTCTTGTGACTGTACACACGATGTGGCCCCAATCAGGACAACGATCAGCGCTCGGTGGGCAGGAAAGAGGGTGTTCATCACAACTCCGGGGGCCAACTTCGCGTTACCGCGCTTCTGGCCAGCCCACCCCGTTAGCGAGAACCGTAGATTTTCGCCACGATCTATGGTCGAGATGCCCCGTTGAGCGTGTGGAATCGGTGGCTTGGGACTCGTGCCCGCGAGCGAACGAAGCCATCCTCTGCGGTTGGGGTGAGGTGTGGAGCAGCCAACCTCGCGGGATGACAAACGCGAGGGTTTCACGTGGAACAGTGCGTGATTGGTCGTCGGTACCGACGACTAAGAGGAGCTTTTCAGGGTGTTCCATACATGCAGACGAAGACTTCTCCAACGCCCTGCTCCAGCGGAAGCTGGGTGAGATCGACCGGAAGAAGTGTAAATCCGCCGGCGCGGATCATTTGTCCCCAGTGTTCCAGTGAAAACAACCCCATCGAGTGTTGCTCATGCACGGATCGCACCGATCCTTGTTCATCTCGAAGCAATAGCGCCATTTCCACCTCGAAGCGTCCATCATCCGGATCGCGATCCCAGCGCCACTCGAGCAGTCGAACCGCCCGTCCGCTCGGGTCTTCTCCCCCTCCGGCGTCGGTCCCCGGATAGAACGTCTCTTCCACGAAGTCGGGCATCAAGACGAGCACCCCGCCCGGCTCAAGGTGAGCGGCGGCCGTGGCCAGGGCGGCTTCCACATCGTCGCGGGAGCCCAGGTACATCAGTGCGTCGTGAATGAGCACTGCGTCGAACGTGCGGGGCAGGCGCAAGGTTCGGAGGTCGCCACAGTGTGTGGTCGCGGTCGGATTGCGGTCGGCCGCGACCGCCACCATCTCCGGGCTCAGGTCGTTGAGGGTGAGCTCGACTGTGTTGGGAAGGTGGCTGGCCAGGGTGCCACTGCCACAGCCGAGCTCCAGCAGGCTGCGGGGCGCTCGGTCGAGGGCCTGCTCCACAAGTGCATGCACCACCTGCGCATCTTCGGCGTAGGCATCTGGCGGAGACAGCAAGGGCCACCAGGGGGCGAGGTCGGTGTACAGACGGGGAAGCATGGAGCGTGCTCGCGTGGAAGGTCGACAGTCCCTATGGCATTTCAGTCGGTCGAGTGTGGGTGGGGAGCGGCTGGATCGAATTGGGGGTTGACCGTCTGATGGATGTGCTTCAGTTGGAGAAGCGAGACGGATGGCACCCGAGACTGGAGCCCCAACAAGGCGGGCCCGTCAGACCTCAAGACCATCTGGACATCGCTTGTTTGGTCGGTGTTGTACCGACTGCATCCCGCCTGGGGTGGCTGTATTTCATTGCGTCGACACGACAGTGTCCAAAACTGGGAGCACATCATGCGTGCGAGTCTTCGTCGCCCTGTTCTTTCTCGTTCGGTCCGCCGTTCGCATCCGCTGTCTGAGCTCAGTCACCTCTGGCGGGAGCTGGACCGATGGTCGGCTGCGCCGCTCGTCGCTTCGCCTCGGGCTCGTCTCGATCCACGCGCCACCATCCGACACGATGCAGCGCTCGACACCTGGGTGATGTCGGTGCCGCTGCCGGGGCGGCAGGCAGACCAGATGGAGGTCACGATCGAGGGTGACCGCTTGGTGGTTGCTGCTCCCTTGGTGGAGACCGAAGATGAGGGTTTTTCGCCGGTCCATATCGAGCGCCCGTCCAAGGCGATTCGCTTGCGATGGACCCTGCCGGAAGACGCCAACGCCGACTCCGTGCAGGCTTCGCTGACCGACGGCTGGCTGCGGGTGGAGGTCTCTCGCAAGGTCCGTCCTGCGCCGCGGTCCATTCCTGTTGTGGCTGGCTGATCCCGATTGCTTTTCCTTGGAGACTTCATCATGACCTCGACCGAAACCACTGTGAATGTTCCTGTGTTCACCCCGAACGTGGATGTGCTCACCAGCCCCACCACGATCCGGGTTCGGGCCGACCTGCCTGGCGTACAGACCGATGCTGTGAAGCTCACTCTGCACGAGGGGGAGCTTCAGATCGACGGGCTCGCGCCTCACCACCGCTTCACACGGAAGCTCCGACTCGCATGGCCGGTCTCGTCTGAGGCCGACATCCAAGCGACCCTGGCAGAGGGTGTGCTGACGGTGGACCTTGCCCGTGCCGATGCACCGACCCCTGTGCGGCAGGTAAGGGTGCACTGACGCCCCAGCTGCCCAAGGGATGGTGGCTGGACGGACCAGATCCTTCAGTCGGTGGAATGCATCAGCATTGCCGGCTTTGGGGTCCGGTCTTCGCGAAAGAGGCCCCAGTGCTTCTCGACCTCGCGGGGGCTGTCGCTGCCCTTCCAGGGCTCGTCGAATGCGGAAAAGTAGAGATAGGGCTGTTGCTCGGCCTCGGCCCAAGTGGTGAACGCCGCGTAGAAGTGGGCTTGTTCGGTGGGCCCGGTGGGGGCTTGGATGTGCTGTCCTTCCGCACCTTCGGGATTGTGTTCGGTGGCCCACCCGGTCTCCCCCAGCACGATGGGGAGGGTGGGATGGGCGGACTGGATCGACGCGATCGTAGCGGCGGTCCACGGCACGGCTTCGTCGAGGGTCTTTCCGTTCCACAGGGGGTGGGCATGGAGCAGGATGAAGTCGACTTCGCGCGCGATGGCGTTGCTCTCGGACTTGTTCCAGAAATTGTAGTCATCCGCGGTGGTGACCGGCTGTACAACGGCGCTGCGGACCTGTCGGAGGTGGTGGATCAAGCGGTCGGGGTCGGAGCGATGGCCCGACCAGGACACCTGAGTCTCGTTGCCCACATTTACGGCGACTACGGTGCGAGGGTATGCCTGAGCCAGCTGAATCGCGGCGGTGACCTCTGCGCGATTGTCGACCTCTGCGTCTGGATCGATCCATGCGCCGAGCACCACGCGAAGCGGGAGATCCTCCGCGCGAATCACCTCGAGGATGGTCTCGGTGGGGCCGCCGCTGCCGTAGACCCGCAGCAGGTTCCAGTGTGCCGCGAGCAGTTGGAGGTCTTCAGTGAGCTCGGCGCGGTTGGGGTGGGGCCCTGCCGGATGCTGGCCTGACCGGTAGGGACCATAGGCAATGCCGGCGAGGATCGGCCGACCATGGATGGTGGGGCGAAACGGGCGATGCTCGACAGCAGAGCCGGCTGTGGGCGGGACCGGCGCGGGAGGACGACATCCGAGGCCGATCAATAAAGGAATGAGGGCGCGAATGGGCACGCTCCGTGGATGAGACGGTCCGCTGTTGAGAGACCCGACCGGCCAACAGTGGACCATGGCACAGCGCGAACCACAAACAGTCAGTGTTGACGGTTTTGGGTCGATGGTGTATAAAGAGTCAGCAGTGACTGTTTTTGGAGGCTGTCCATGCGTCGCCAGGCCCGTGCCGAGCTCACCCGACTGCGCCTGCTCGAGGCGAGCGTGGATGCGCTGGTGGCCAAGGGCTACTCGGGGGCCACCACACAGGAGGTCTGCCGTCGTGCTGCGTGCTCGCGAGGCACGCTGCTGTACCACTTCCCCAAGCGTGAAGACCTGCTCGTGGCCTCTCTTCACCACGTGCTCAGCAGTCGAGTCGCCGCCTTTGTCGAAGAGCACAAAGATGTGCAGCCTTTCGACGTGTCGACCTTTCTCACCGCGCTGTGGGCGCAGTGGCAGGGTCCGGCTCTGGTGGCGTGGCTCGAGCTTGCGGTGGCAGCACGCACCAACGCTGCCCTCCGGGCACCGATGCGCGAGACCATGCAGGACTTCGATCGCCAGATCCTCACGGCGTTTCGCACGCTGCAGCCTCTGGGGCCGGTGCCGCCGGCTTTAGAGGAGCCGGCTTTGATGCTGACTTTTGCCGTCTTGAATGGACTCGCCGTGAGTCAGTCCTATGAACAAGACGGCCCGGCTGATTCTGTGATCGGCTTGCTCACTGGTGTGTCTTCCCTGATCGCTCACTCAGAGGTGATGCCATGAACGAAATCCAGCTGCTGTCCGTAGGCTACCTCGTGTTCATGGTGCTCATCGGGGGTGAGCTCGCGCTGTCTCGATGGCGTGGTGATGGCCGATACCGACTGGGCGAGCTCGTGGTGAACATCGGTCATGGCTCGGTGTTTCAGGTGGCGGATGGCTTCACCAAAGCCCTGGTGCTTGCGCCGTTTCTCTTTCTCTCTCAGTACGCACTCTTTGAGCTTCCGATCGACACGGTGTGGGGCTGGGTGGTGGGGCTGCTCGCCTACGACTTCGCCACCTACTGGCGCCACCGACACCACCATCGGGTGCATGCTCTCTGGGCAGTCCATGGTGTGCACCACGCGGCAGAAGACTTCAACTTCGCGGCGGCTCTGCGGCAGGCGCTGTTCCAGAACATCACCGGCTGGGTATGGCTGGCACCGCTGGCATTCCTGATGCCTCTCAAAATGTTTGTAGGGCTCGTGGTCTTCGACTATCTCTACCAGTTCGTTCAGCACACCCAGTACGTGCCCAAGCTCGGCCCCATCGAGTGGGTGTTCAACACGCCGAGCCACCATCGTGTGCACCATGGCCGGCAGGAAGCCTACATCGACAAGAATTACGGCGGGATCCTGATCATCTGGGATCGTCTCTTCGGGACTTTCCAAGAAGAGTTTGAGGAGGCCGACTTTGGCATCACCATGCCACCCAACTCGCTGAATCCGGTGTGGGGGAACTTCGTGCTGTGGAGCGATCTCGCCCGGGCCAGTCGGCAGACCCCCGGCCTGTGGAACAAGATCAAGCTCTGGCTTGGGCCACCCGAGTGGACCGAGGCGCTGGCGGGACCGATCGTTCATCGCACGCCGGAGCCCCTGGAAAACGACCACATTTCCGAAGCCCGCCTACGCTACGCGGGGCTCGCGTTCCTGAGCGGAATGTCGGTGTTGGGGGCTCTGCCGTGGGTGATGGCCGAGAGCTGGGCCGTGCGGATCGTGCTCGGTGCGCTGGCGCTGCTGGCCGCCGTCACGCCTGGAGCGATCCTTGAAGACAGCTCCTGGGCACGCACAGCAGAGGGGCTGCGGCTCGCAGGAGGGCTGGCGGCCATGGTCGGCCTCGCATGGCAGGGGGTGGCGCCGATCGCAGTTGCCGCGCTGGGGCTTGGCCTGCTGGGCGCACTGGCGGGTCTTGCGGCAGCAGGTGCAGTGCCGGCTGCGGCTGCGGCGGAGTCGGTCTGAGGGCTACTCGCGGGCGGCCCGGTGGATGTGGTAGTTCCGCCGGGTCTCGAGGTCGTGCAGCACGGTGGTGCTGCCATCGGGCCACGTGATGCGCGCGGTGGCGACGGAGTCCGCGGTGCCGAGTCCGAAGTGGGCCACCGGCGGCTTACTGGCGCCAAAGCTCTGTCCGCCGCCTTGGATCCAGCGGGTCTGCGTGCCGTCTGCGGTCTCGAGCTCCACCTTTGCTCCGTAGGCCTGGGGATTGGGTGAAGCGTCCGCGAGTGCGATCGATAGCCAGCGGGCATCGCTGCAGCGGGCCATCCACACGCGTGGAGGGCGCAGCTGTCGCCCCAGGTACAGATCGAGGAACCCGTCTTTGTTCAGGTCCACCATCATCGCGGTGCGTCCTGCGTAGATATCGTCGATTCCGAGCGCTCCGCCGATGCTCTCGAAGTAAGCATCGCCCATGTTTTCGAAGAACATGTCGGCCTGTTCATTTGGGTTTGGACGGCCGTCATCCGCTCCTCCTGGGAGCACGCCAAACACCATATATACGTCGAGATCACCGTCGTTGTCGTAGTCGCCAAAGTCGGTTCCCCATCCCACCGAGGCTTCGGGTGCGTGATCCAGCCCGCGGGACAGGGCGGCGTCGAACCACCCCCACGCGGGGTCGGACAAGAAGAGCTTTGGGCTGCCCCAGTTGCTCAGGGCGAGGTCGGGCAGTCCGTCGTGGTTCAAGTCACCGGCTGCGATGGCCATTGCGGCCATGTGCACCTCAAGACCCGAGTCGGTGGTGTCGGGAATGAGTGTGCGCTCGGGCGCCTCGCCTGTGCCCCATAGCAGGGCATTGGAGGGACCGAAGGAGCCGTGGTCGTTGGCGAAGTAGGTGTCGGTGGAACCGTCGTCGTCGAGGTCGAGCTGCGCGACCACGAAGGTGTAGCCTTGGTGGGCTTCCGCAGGCAGATCGTCGGAGCGGTCCACGAGCGCTCCGGTGCTCAGGGAGAACCATCCTGCTCGGCTGGCGGGTGTGGACTCAGCGGGAACGAAGGTGCTGGTCTGGTGGCCCCCCACTAGGAGATCGAGGTGCCCGTCGCCATCGATGTCGCCGAGGGATGGTCCATGGTGACCGAGCTCCGCACGCTCGCGGCCGAGGTCCCAGCGGGCTTCAAAGGTGCCGTCGCCGCGGTTCATGTAGCGGGCTGGCGGATGGAAGCGGTCGGTCACGACCGCATCGAGGTCACCATCGAGGTCGAGATCGGCGAGCACGATGCCGCTCACGGCCGGGGTGTCGTCGGGCAGTGGCCAAGCGCCGTCTGGTGCGGCGCGGAAGGTGCCATCTCCCTGTCCCAGCATCACCCGAGGGCCGTCGGGCTTTCCGTAGATGAGGTCGAGGATTCCGTCTCCATCGAGGTCGCCGACGGCGGCACTGCTGGTGGCTCCGGGCAGACCTCCACCGAAGTGATCGATCGAGTCGAGGCCCTCGGTGTCATGAATGGACTCAAATGGCCCCTCGGTCTCACGGCTGGATGGATGGGCACAGATGACCGGCTCACTTATGGTTACTGTGATTCGGTCGGGGGGAACCGGCGAGCCGGAGTCAGCGGAGTCTGCGGAGTCCGACGGTTCCGCGGAGTCCGGCGTGTCGTTGGTGTCGGTCTCCTCTGAGGGCGGTAGCGCTGGAGCGTCGCTCGGCGTGGTCTTCGGACTCCCCGTGCACGCGACCCCGAAGAGTCCCCAGACCGGCATCCACCCGCTGCGCATCCAAGCCCACCTTTCCATCGTTCATCCGGTGTGCTGCACTGTATCCGAGCCGAGCCCCGGTGGTGCGAGGTTCGGGAGTGAAGGCCGTGGATCGGATGGCCGCGGCGTGAGGTATATCGAAGGTATGCGCCCTACCTTCCCTCGGAACGCTGTTCGATGTACGGCGCCACTGCTCTGGGCGGCATGGCTCATGGCCTGTGGCGCCGACAACAAGGTGGGACGGCAGAGCAGTGGTGCTTCGGGCGACACGGCGGCCGGCCCCTCACTCTCCCCGTCGGCACCGAGCGACGACACCGGCGACCTGGGTGGGACCGAGCCCGTGGTGGAGCCGCCCTATTGTCGATCCCTCGACCCGGACTGGCGGGCTCAGTACATAGACCCGCTGGACGACGAGCTGGCGGCTCTCATCGAGACGCACGGCTTGCTTGGGGATGCGCGTGTGGTGGTCGACGAGACGGGAAACTGCACTTGGCGAGCGCTTCCCGACATCCTCGATCCGATGCCGCAGCTGGGCCGCGCACTGTTTTTTTCGCTCGACCTGAGCGGGGACCGCGACGTGGCCTGCGCGACCTGTCACCACCCCGCGCTGGGCGGTGGGGATGCCATCAGTCTCTCCATGGGGCCAGGACCGGCGCCGCACCTGATGGGCGCTGACCGGGTTCGGGGTCTGGCTGATCCGAGTGCGCTGCATGTGGCTCGGAATGCGCCCACCACCTTCAACATCGGCCTGTGGGACGCGGCGGTCTTCTGGGATGGACGAGTGGAAGCCCAGCAGCCGGTGCTCGGGACCAATGGTGCAGGTGGCGACATTGTGGTGGAAGACCTCTTCGGCGAGTCCCTCGACGATGCGACGCCTTCCAACTTGACGGAGGCGCAGTCGTTTCTGCCTGTCGCCAGCGTGCACGAAATGGCAGGGTCGTGGGGCGCTGCCTTCGACACACCGGCCGAACGCCGACAGGCCATTGCGGCGAGACTGGCGGAAGATGCTTCGTGGGTGGCCCCGTTCGAGGCGCTGTGCGAGACGCCTCCCCTCCCCGAGTCGTGGCAAGCCGCATGCGACGCCGACGACATGGAAGCCCTGTTCGACTTTGCCCACATCGCCCACGCGCTCGGTGAGTACCAGCGCAGCCAAGTGTTCACCGACCATGCCTGGTCGGCCTACGTGCAGGGCGATGTCGATGCCATCAGCGAGCTGGCCAAGCGGGGCGCGCTGGTGTTCTATCGAAACGTGGGTGAGGGCGGTCAGGGGTGCGCGCGCTGCCACTCGGGCGACCTGTTTTCCGATGAGCAGTTCCATGCCATCGCGGGGCACCAGATCGGACCCGGCACGTGGGGAGACGGAAGGGATCTCGGCAGAGCGGGAGTGACCGACGAATCTGCTGATGACTGGCGCTTTCGGACTCCCTCCCTGCTCAATGTCGAAGCCACAGCGCCGTACTTTCATGCTGGCTCTATGGCGAGCCTCACGCAGACCGTGGTGTTCTACCGAAACATCGCGTTCGGAGTGGAAGAGTACTTCGGCGAACCAGGCCGACAGGAGCTGCACCCGCGGCCATGGTGCCGCATGACGCAGTTTGCGAGCATGCCCGACTGCGATGAACTGTACACCTCCGACCACACCCATGGTGGCGACGTCATCGCAGCGCTTGATGAAGACGCTTCCGACATCATCGACTTCGAGGGCACCACCTCGTCGTCGATGGTGGCATTCCTGCGGTCGCTGACCGACCCCCGGGTGCGCGATTCGGCTGCGCTGTCTCCTTGGATCGATCCCGATGCGGTGCATGAGGTCACCGAGACATCGTCGGAATGGGCCACCTACTGTGAGGTCATGGCGGAGCGCGACTCGGTGTTGAACCTCCGAGCCAAGGGGTTTCGGTGGGTCGCGACCGGTGCCATCGCCGATGAGATGGATGTCAACACAGACGCGCTTCTGCACGACCTCTTCGGCTTTGCATACTGGGAAGAGATCGATCCCGACTTTCCCTCCCAGACCGGTCTCGAGCGCACGCCCGAGATCCTCGGAGCCATCACGCTTGAGGCTCTGTCGACGACGCAGAGAGCTGCGTTGCTCGAAGGCTATGCGCAGCTGATGGCCGATGGGCACTACCAGACCCTGCTCGAAGCCCGACAGGGCGTGTTCGACGAGCTTGGGCGGCTGCGCGCGGGGGACGCCACCACGAACGACGACTGGATGTCTTGGCACGCACAAGCAGTCGAGGCTGAAGCGCAGGTCGTGGCTGCGATGGCGGGCAGCTACCGCGCCACGCTGATGGCGCTCCCCGAGGGGGAACGAGCGGCCCATCGCACCACGCTGGTTGCCCTCAGTGAGGGAGATCTGTCCTCTCTGCCGGAGGGCGTTTTCGACCCGGCGGTTCCGTCGATCACGCTCTCGGACGACGGACGGGCGGCACTCTCGGCAGTCGATACCGTTGGTGGCCCCGAGCTGCTCCGGTTTGTGGCGCAATACACAACCTTCTGGAGCGGATGGGACTGTCGCTACAGCTTCATGCCTCGACTCGATGAGGGTGCTCGTCGTGGCAACTACTTTGGGTTCCTGCCCTGGTCGAACCGCTACGTGTTCAACCTCGACAATGGCACCACGGGAATGGGCCCACTGATGTCAGAGATCGCCGTTGTCATGGGCCAGGAAGAAGTCCTCCTCGGCCTGGAGAGCATGCGGCGCAGTGCGGACCTCCAGTCCATTCGCGCCCAGCGAGCGCAGAACGCGGCCCGGGACGCGCTGGCGGAGGCCTTGGTGGCCCTGCAGGAGCCAGCACTGTCTGGTGCCGCGGCGGCCACCCAGCTCGAGCGTGTCGAGGCGGCCTATGCAGAAGTGGGCGGGCATGAGCGAGACCAACTCTCCGCTGAGGTGTCGTACTTCGTGGCGTTCGCGCAAGCCCTGGCCGCGGCGGGCAACACACGTCTTGTGGAGTATCTCTCCTGCATCGAGCATCCCGACACCCAAGCGATGCGGGGGCGGGGTGGCTTCGATGCACGAGGCGGTGGGTCATGCATCCCGTGACTCCCCCTACGGATGCATCCGGGGCCTGCAGATCTCGACATCGCCCAGGAGCCGCGTAGAGCGGTACACTGAACCTGCGCGGAGGTGTTTGGATGTGGTGGTTGCCCTTGATTGCGGCTGCGGAGCCGTCGGCAGTGGACTCGGTGCGGGCACGCTGGAAGCAGGTGCAGGGAATCAAGCGAGCGGGTGCGCTGTACGCCTTCGAGATCGATGCCAACCCCGAAGATCGCCAGTGGGCGGCGGTGGGCAACTATCAAGATGTGATCACCTGCCATCGCTTCACGCGGGGCGAGGCGCCATATCCTCAGCCTGAGCCCATCCTGGTGGAGCTGCACCAGTCGGCGGCGGCCGCGGAGCAGTCCCGTACATTTCTCTACACGGACCAAGGCGAGCTGGTCTTTGCGCATGCGAGCAGCACCCGCCATCCCGACTGGCGTGTGTACTGGACCGACGAGAAGGTGCTCCGGGTGCAGCGGGCAGACAAGGCCCTCTCGATCGAGGAGCCGCCCGCTGCGGCCGCTGCTCTCTGGGCGAGCGGAATGTCGGCCTTTCGCCTCTGTGTGCATGCCACGAAGGCGGAAGGCGTCTGGACTGAGCTCCCAGGCGCTCGCTGACGCCCGAGCGGACTCCGTGGTGTGCGGATGGCTCCAGAGCGACCGCATTCGGGCTAAAAGAACCAACAATTTTTTCGTGGTGGGTCTGTGTCCGAGTCGTCTGTATCCGTATCCGAGCTTCGCCTGCGGGATCACCTGCGGGCTCTGTTCGTGGCGGCGCATGTCGCGCTCATCACCCTGATGGCCTTGCCCAACCCGCGGCGGATCAACGAACGTGACCTCGCAGATCCAGCCCTTCAGGAGGTCTTCTCGGACTGGCGCGAGGTGCTCGAGGCCGCTGGCGTGTCGCTCACGCCCGAAGAAACCAACACGCTCGTGATGAGCTTCGCCAACCAGTACATGGACGCGCGCGCGGTGGTGCTCGACCCCGTGCGGCCCTACTTCCAGTACACCGGTGCCAACCAGGCCTGGCAGATGTTCGGGTACCTGAACCGCACGCCAGCGCGACTGAGTGTGGAAGTGCTGTCCCAAGGCGGGGAGTGGTCCACCCTCTTTCTCGCGCGCGACCCCGAGCACGACTGGCGCCGCGCCTTATTCGACAGCGAGCGCATGCGCGGGATGGTGAACCACTACTCGTGGCGGGAAAGGCGAGGAGGCTTTCGGATGTTGGCAGACTGGGTGTCTTGTGAGGTCTTCCTCGAGGAGCCCAACGCAAAGCTCGTGCGGATGTCGATGAAGCAGGTGCAGTTGCCCACCCCCGATGTGCTCCGCGAGACCGGTCGCATATCCACCCGCCGCACCTACTGGCCGGAGTTCCGCTATGCCGATGACTGCATCTGGATCGACGACTCGGAGGCGACAGAATGAGCGGTCGGTGGCAGCGTTGGGTGCGTTTCGTGTCGCATCGGGAGCCGGACACGCCGATGGCGCTGTTCCGAGTCGCCGTGGGGCTGGTGATTCTCTATACCCACGGGATGATGCTCTGGACCGGCGGCGTGGTGTTGTGGGAGCACCGTGACTGGGGCGGGATCTATCCGCTCGGCTCGAAGCAGTGGCTCCTCACGCTGCTGGGGGGACCGATCCCGCCGGTGGTGTACGGCCTGATCACAGCGGCCATCATCTCTGCATGCACGCTCACGGTGGGCTTGTTCGGTCGGCTCTCGGCCCTGGTCTGCCTACAGGTCTCGATGGCGCTGTTCAGCCTGCTGCCGGCGGCTGGTGGAGGCCACGACCGGCTGATCACCAATGCCCTCTTCATTCTCGTCTTGGCGGGGGCCACCACCACTCTGTCGCTCGATGCACGGATTCGCACGGGGCGATGGTGCTCCAGCACCCCTGTGCCCGCTTGGCCCCGCTATGTGCTGTGGTTCCAATTGTGCCTTGTGTATGGCATCACCGGTGTGCACAAGCTGGGCTCCTCGTGGTTTCCGTGGGGTGGCTACTCGGCGGTCTACTACACGCTGCTCACCCCCAGCTGGACCCGCTACGACTTTGCGTCGGCGGCTTGGGTGGCGTGGCTGCATCCGCTCACGCAGGTCGGCACAGCGGTGTCCTGGCTGTGGGAGGTGTCGTTTCCGGTCGTGCTCCTCTGGGCGTGGTGGAAGCACACCGCCGGGCGGGGGGGATGGCTCCGACGCTTTGCCCAGCGCGTCGATCTGCGCGTGCCCTATGCGCTGATCGGACTGGTGATGCACGGCTCGCTGTTGGTGTTGCTCGATCTCGGTCCGTTTTCGTTGATCACCCTCAGTTTCTACATCCCGATGTGGCACCACGACGAGCTGGTTCAGCGGTGGCCGTGGCTGGGCGCGGATGCGCCGTCCGAGACGGCATCTTCGACGCCTTTAGGTCAGTCGAAAACATTGACTTGAAGGATGTCTTCAACGGTCTTGCGACGCCTGCGGGCGCCTGTCTCCGTCCGTGCTACAGTCCCCGCCTCACCCCGGAGCTTCCATGGACAAAGTCGTCGCGAGCGCGGCCGAAGCCGTCGCCGACATTCCCTCCGGTGCCACCATCATGGCCGGTGGATTCGGCCTGTGCGGCATCCCCGAAAACCTGATCGCAGCCATTCGCGATGCGGGCCCCTCGAACCTCACCTTCGTGTCCAACAATGCGGGCGTGGACGGCTTCGGGTTGGGCATGCTGCTCGCCACGCGGCAGGTGAAGAAGATGATCTCGTCGTATGTGGGTGAGAACAAGGAGTTCGAGCGTCAGTTCCTCTCCGGGGAGCTGGACGTCGAGCTCACGCCACAGGGCACGCTGGCTGAGCGGATCCGAGCCGGCGGTGCCGGCATTCCTGCGTTCTACACGCCCACCGGGTACGGCACGCTCGTGGCCGAGGGCAAGGATGTTCGCTACTTCGACGACCAACCCTACGTGATGGAGCGCGGTCTCACGGCCGACTATGCCATCATCAAGGCATGGAAGGGCGATCGCCACGGCAACCTTGTGTTTCGCAAGACCGCCAACAACTTCAACGCGGTGATGGCCACCGCTGCCAAGGTCACCATCGCCGAGGTGGAAGAGCTCGTCGAACCCGGCGATCTTGATCCCAACTTCATCCACACGCCCGGCATCTTTGTGCAGCGGGTCGTGCACGGTCCATCCTTCGAAAAGCGCATCGAGCGCCGCACCGTGCGGGAGGACTGAACCATGTCGCGCGAAGAAAACCGTCTCCGCATCGTCCGTCGTGCTGCTCGCGAGCTGCAGGATGGCTTCTACGTCAACCTGGGCATCGGCATTCCCACGATGGTGGCCAACCACGTTCCCGATGGCATAGACATCGTGCTGCAGTCCGAGAACGGCTTGCTCGGAATCGGGCCCTTCCCATCTGAGGCCGAGGTCGATGCCGACCTCATCAACGCCGGCAAGCAGACCGTCACCATCCAGGATGGGGGCTCGTTCTTCGGCTCTCACGACTCCTTCGCCATGATCCGCGGCGGGCACATCAACCTTGCCATTCTCGGCGCCATGCAGGTCTCGGCCACCGGCGACCTCGCCAACTGGATGATCCCCGGCAAGATGGTCAAGGGCATGGGCGGAGCGATGGATCTGGTCGCGGGCGTCAAAAAGATCATCGTGGTGATGGACCACACCTCCAAGCACGGCGATCCCAAGTTCCTCCCCGAATGCTCGCTGCCGCTGACCGGTACCAACGTGGTCGACATGATCATCACCAATCTCGGCGTGTTCCGCCGGGCAGACCATGACAGCCCCTTCCAGCTGATCGAACTGGCCCCCGGCGTGAGCGAAGAGGACATCGCGAACAGCACGACGGCCAAGTACGAAGTGGCGCTTGAAAAAGCGTGATGAAGTGGCTCGTCGCGTCCGGCGTGCTTGTGGCGCTGCTGGCGGTCGGCGCGGCGATCCTGTTCGAGGCCTTCCGCTGCCAGGGCCGCGCCACCCCGTGGCGTCGCTTAGCGGCTGCGCCGCGCAGGCCGCTCTCTGGCTCGCATCCGTCGGACGTGTGGCGTAGCCTCGGGTCCGCAGGGAGGCGGGCTTGAGCGAAGCAGACCATGTGCTCGACGCGGCCGGAGTCGCGACGGCGATCGAGGCCATCGCAGGCGCCGTCGTCGCCCGGGAGCGCGTCGACGCGCTCTAC
>CAJWOS010000080.1 GCA_913044235.1 uncultured Pseudomonadota bacterium | reverse complement strand
TGCCGAGCCGGTAGAGATCCCGTGTCCGGCCGCTTCGGCTTCCCGGTACAGCTTCTGCAGCAGGCTGGTTCGGCCGCATCCTGGGGGGCCCTCGAGGATCACCAGCCCGCCTCGCTTGGCGCCGCTGGTGGCCATTCGCGACAAGAGCTGCGCGAGCTCGGCGGAGCGTCCCCAGGAGACGATTTCTTGCTGTTCGTCTTCCAGGTTGAGGGCCTGGAGCACTTGGTCGGCGGTAGAGAACCTCTGGTCGGGGTCTTTTTCGAGCAGTCGTAGACAGATGTGCGCGAGCTTTCTCGAGATTCGAGGATTCAGCTCTCGTGGATCACGGGGCGCTTCGTTGAGGTGACGGGCGAGGTAGCCGGCGACTGTATCTGCCGTGATGGGACGCATACCGGTGAGCATCACGTACATCACGGCGCCGAGGCTGTAGAGATCGGAGCGCCCATCGACTGTGGTGCCGCTGATCTGTTCGGGCGACATGAAGGCAGCCGTTCCAACCAGAGAGCCGATCGCCGTGAGCTGTGTCTGAAACTGACCGAAGGGGGCCTTGACGACTCCAAAGTCGGTGAGCTTCGCCCGGTGTTCGGGTGTGACCAGAATGTTCGAGGGCTTCAGGTCGCGGTGAATCAGCCCAGCGCCGTGAATATGCGACAGGGCACCACAAATGTCGCGGCAGATGCTCTCGACGAGTGCCAGCCGGTTGCTTGGGGGGTGGGTCTGCCACTGCTTGATCATCGAAGCGAGGTCGGTACCGGGAATGAGCTCCATCGCGATCCAGGGGAACTTCCCGGCCAGTCCCGCCTCGTACACCGATACAATTGCAGGGTGCCGCAGGGAGCGAAGGATCAAGAATTCGCGCTTGAACCGTCGCGCCTCTTCATAGTCGGTCTTGCCCGGATGGAGAACCTTGACCGCAACAAGTTGGTCTTCGGGACCCGTGGCGGCGTAGACGGTCGCCATTCCACCGACCCCAAGAATGTTTCCCAAGAGCCAGCGGCCGACGTGGTCGCCCGTGATTGGAAGTTGTTCGGTGTCAGCCGGCTGATTCGGCATGATGTGATCCTGGCGAGACCGACATTACGGGGCCGGAATCATACACGCCGCGAGAGGATGACCGCTCGATTCCACAGGCTCAATCGGGGCTTCAGCCGAGAATCTGTCGTGCTGCACGGCCGTGCAGCTGGGCGGCTTGCATCTGTGGGAGATCCGACGAGCGGCGCGAGAGCGCACTGGCCACATCTGCGGCGAGGTGGCGGGCGGATGGAGCCGGGTCGAAGGGCTGCAGCGGTCGCGTGGCTTTCTGGATCGGGTTCCCACCCGCAAAGTCCATCATGTTGTCTTCGATGGTCTCCAGTGTGGTTTGGATGGCTTCAGAGGACACCTGGGGTTCGTAGGTGGCTTGCTGCACACCATGACCGCCCTCCATGCTGTCGAAGCCCCGCTGATAGATCTCGCGGACGCGCTGCATCGCAGGAATGGGAACCGCATCGAGGTTGCTTGTCTCTTGAACGGCATGGCCGCCTTTGGCACCTTCCAAGCCGGTCATCAGGTGTTCCCGAACGGCCACGATGGCGGCGGGTTGAATGCTCCGGCGACGCTCCAGAGCGGCTCGGGGCGTAGGACTTACCGAGCGATTGGTGCTCTGCGCACTTCCTGCGGTTGCGATGCGGATCGCGGACATCGGGACTCTCCAGCATGGGCTTGCGGCCGTGACAAAACGCTTCCGTGGTCATTCGGACCGGCCGGCATCGGCCTTGAGGCTGTCCGGCTTGCTTCTGCAGGTGCAGAGGCCGAAGGGGGGCAGGGAGCATCTCGAGCCAGAACACGGACAGAGCATGGGGCGCCGGTGCTCGCGCGCACTCCAGGGTCCTGCTGTGAGGATGGGGCTTTCGGTTGCGCGGGTTGAGTGATGTGCCCGTTGTGCCGACTGGATCAGGCCATCAGCTCGTGTCCGATCATCAGCGCCATTGCCATCGTGGTCACTTGGGGATTCACCCCGAGGCTTGTGGGGAAGATGCTTGCATCGGCCACTCGCAGGTTGTCCCATCCCCACACTCGGCCCGTGGGGTCGACCACACTCGAGTCGGGTGAACGCCCCATGCGACAGGTGCCCATGGGATGGCTGGCGTAAAGGAAGAGGTCTCGTGCCTTGAGCGTCATGGGCAAGCCAGCCTCAATGTCCTCCGGTCGGTCGATGCCATCGAGCCCCAGGCGGAAAGGGTGCACGCGCTTGGCACCGGCGGCGAAGAAGACCTCTGCGGTCTTGCGCAGGCCTGCGGTGAGCCGCTTGCGGTCGCCGTCGCCCACAAAGTACGAAAGGTCTGGACCGGCGGGAGTCATGCGGACGCGGCCTTCACTGTCTTCGTCATGGATCAAGGCGCCTGCAGAGGCATAGTGCTTGAGATCGCGCATGATCTCCATGGTGGCTCGACCGGGTGCTGTCTGCAGGGTGGAGAAGTACTGATCCGGCGTGCAGGTGAAGGTCTGCAAAAGGTAGCCCTCTTCCCAGCAGTCCACCCAGTACCCCTGTGTGACGCCTGACCAAGGGCGGATCTCCTGGTCAAAGCGGGCCATGGCCGCCACCGTTGGGTGCACCACGAGATGGGCCCCACAGTGGCTGCTGTCGGCGAGGCCATTCGAGAGGAGAAAGAGGGGACTGCCAATGGGCCCAGCGCTGCAGATGAACTCTTTGGCGGTCACGCGCACTTCCTGGCGGGTGTCATGTGAGTCCGGATCGAGCACATGGCCGGTGACGGCGACGACTCGAGCACCGTCCGTCTCCACCCGACGAATTCGGCAGTCGGCGTAGACGCCCACGTCGCCACTTTGTTCGGCCACCCGCAGAAACGAGCGGTCTGCGGAGAACTTGCCGCCCGACGGGCACCCGTACTGGCAGATGCCGCAGCCGATGCAGCCGGGCGCCGAGCGGGGGAGGAAGTCCCCCTTGAGACCGAGCGCTTCTGCACCCTGACGAAAGATGAGGTTGTTGTTTCGCTGCATCTCGATGGGGTTGACCGTGACACCGAGGGTGCTCCAGACGCGGTCGAAGTAGTCGCTGAATCGGTCGTTCTGGACCGTGCTGCAGCCATGGTCTTCCCGCCATTCGTCGAGCACGGCATCGGGGCAGCGAAAGCAGATGGCTGAGTTGATCAAGGTGGATCCCCCCACACCGCGGCCTCCGGGGAGCGGCAGGATGGTGTTGCCGCGCAGAGCCCGCGCGCCTCGGGCCTGGTAGAGGTTCTTGAATGCAAAGGCGGTGTCGGCCTTGAAATCCATGGGGTTCCAGTGCCGGCCCTCTTCAAGGAGAAGCACGCTGGCACCACGCTCGGCGATGGCTGCCGCGGCGGCACAGCCCCCAGCGCCGGCACCGACGATCACCACGTCTGCGTGGAGATGAAGGGGGGCGTTGCCATAGTGCTCTGCGCCGTGGCGTCCGGGTGCAAATGGACGGAGTGCCTCGTTCATGCGGAATCTCCCCCGCAGCCCATCCGCCAGCCCAGCGATGCGACGATTGTGGGATGTCGGAAGTACGGAATGGCGATGACGGTCTTGACGGCGTCGAGGGCAGCTCGCCTGGGCACAACGTCGGTGTCGGCCCAGCGATCGAGAACCACAACCCGCTCGTCGACATGGAGATCGGTGAATCGCCGGCCCCATCGTGCGACGGTTCCCCACTGAAGTGTGCGAAGCACGTACCGGAAGCCCGTGAGCTGCATCGGCTCCATGATGTCGTTCAGTACATTGTCGACTTGCTCGGGCACTCCGGCCTCGATGCCGTCGATTGGGAACACTCCAGCGGGAAACCAGACCTCGCACAGTGCCGCGAGTACGCTGAGCTCGTCGCTGCTGAGGATCAACATCCCGTGCGCCGGTGCGCCGAGGTGCAGCACAGCGCTTCCGCTGCTGGCCACTGCTGCCGCACCGACGGTTGCGAGAATCATGGTTCGACGGGAAAGTTGGACCATCGGGCCTCCGTCATTCGAGAACATGGTGAAACATGTTCTCGTTTTGACGGGCAGGAACGTAGCCGCTCCTTTCGGTGACCCGCACCGAGATTTGGTCACCAGGTGTGAAAAATATTTCGCACCTCCGGTGAAGGCCCCGTTTGGCCCGTACACGACCGCGAGAAAGGGTCGCGAAGCCCCCAGGCGGGCGGAGTATTTTTCGATCGGGTTGGGCTGCTCTGTGCGTTTGGCGTGGGAAAGCGCTGTGTGTGGATGGGGGAGCGCCTTGCGTTCGTCTGCGGCTCGGGGGATGGACACAGCGATGGGGCGCCGCAAGAGCTGGGCTTGGCAGCTCCCTTGTTGTTGTAGAGATGCGCCCGAAAATGACCCTCATCCTCGCGGGTCGCGATGTCGCATCGGGCTGGATGGATGGGCAGAGTGTCCGTGGAAATTGTGTCGAGACGGTCGCGAAGTACACGGAAGCGTCAGAGGCTTGTGCATGCATGGACGACCAAATGCGGCCGTGTGTCTGGTATGTCATGGCAGGTCTGGCTATGCCGGGAGCGCCAGGAGATTGGTACGCCAGTCTCTACACGGTCGTCGAACTCATTTTTAGGGGCACAGTCCCCACTACGGAGTGTTTCATGCGTCATCTTCTCGCTGCATCTCTTCTGGCCTCCTTTGGCCTCGCTGCTACCCAGGCCCAGGCTGCCACCGCGCCGCGCCAGGTCTTCGTGGATGCCTGCAAGTCCGCCAAGGCACAGGCTGCAGATTCCGGTCCTGAGGCCGTGCGTGCAAAGCCCGCTGTGCGCGCCGTCATGGCTGTTGCCGGCGGAAACAGCTGCGATGCCATCGCAAACAACGCTTCGGCGCTCACCGAGCTCGACATCTCGGGCAAGGAACTGACCGACATCAGCGTCCTGGGCTTCATGAACAACCTTACGGTGCTCAACATCAGCAACAACAAGATCAAGGACATCTCGTCCCTCTCGAAGCTCACCAAGCTCACCAAGCTGAACGCTGCGCAGAACCAGATCGTCGACATCTCGGTTGTGGCCAACTTCGCGGCTCTTCAGACCCTCAACGTGAGCAAGAACAACGTCGCTGACATTGGGGCCATCAAGGATCTTGCTGCGCTCAAGACCCTTCGGGCCGACGGCAACCAGATCGGGAAGGTGTTTGCCATCTCGAACGTCAAGACCCTCAACTCGGTCAACCTCAACAGCAACAAGATCGAGAACCTTGCACCTCTTGCGAAGAACAAGAAGCTCAAGGACCTCAAGGTCAAGGGCAACCCGGTCAAGAACTGCCCCGACGGCAAGAAGGTCGAAGTCAAGGGCAAGGAAATCGAAAACACCGAGCTCCTCCGGGGCATCTGCAAGGACGAAGCCTACAAGGGCAAGTAGTCGGCTTCTTCGGCACCTGGTGGTGCTGGAGGAGAACCACGGAGGCCACCGCAGTTGCGGTGGCCTCTTCTCGTTGTTGGGGAACTGTGTGCGAGAGGAGCGCCCCTTTACGGGTGCGTCATGAGCACGCCTACGCAGTGTGCTCAGAGACCAAAGCCCGACCAGACCCAGGCGGCACCCGCATTCGTGCTGGCCGTGTCGTCGCCGGGCACACCGATGAGCGCATCGTGCAGGCCATCTCCGTCCAGGTCGCTGCCACCGGCCACGAACGTGCCCGCGGTCTGAGACGCGGCGTTGCCGTTGAAGACTGCATCTGCGCTTGCGAGACCGATGGACCCCGAAAGCGGACCGTGCATGGCGTAGACAGCACCGGCGTTGTTGCCCCCCGTATCGTTTCCGTAGGCTCCGATGATGAGGTCGGCAAAACCATCGCCGTTCAGGTCGCTTCCATTGGCGATAGAGCGACCGGCCTGGTCGCTCGTGACGGCTCCCGTGAGTGTGGCGTTGGCGCTGGACACCGACACGGTGCCGGTGAGGGGCCCGGAGAAGACGTACACCGCGCCGGCGCTGCTATTGGCCCCGATGGCGCTGGTCGCAAGGTCGTCATATCCGTCGTTGTCGAAGTCGCCGTGGAGCGTGACCGCCCATCCTGTCTGGTCGGAGGCGGCAGCGCCGGTGAGCTGCAGGTCTGCATCCGAGGCGGTCATGGCGCCCGTGGGTGCGGTGGTGAACACATAGACGGAGCCTGCGTTGCTGCTTCCACCATCGTCGTTGTAGCGGGCGCCGATGGCGAGGTCGGAGACGCCGTCTCCGTCGAAGTCGCCACCGCCGGTCACGGAGATGCCCAGCTCGTCGCCGGCGTTGTCGCCGAGGATGGATGCAGATGCACTCGAGATGCCGATGGCGCCCGAGACTGTGCCTGTCACGATGTAGACCGCGCCGGCACTGGTGCCGTTGGAGTCCTCTGCGTAGGCTGCGGCCGCAAAGTCGTTGGTTCCGTCGTTGTCCACATCGCCCACGCCGGAGCTGGAGAAGCCGAGGAAGTCGGTGAGGGAGCCGCCGTCGAAGCGGGCGTCGGCGCTGGACAGGTCGATCGCGCCTGAGAGCGGACCGTGGAGGAGGTAGACGGCCCCCTGGTTGCGAGTGCTCGTGTCGGCTTCGAAGCCATTGGCGCCGATGATGATGTCGTCGAAGCCATCACTGTCCGCATCGCCGATGCCGTCCACGCTGTAGCCCGCAAAGTCGCCGCGGTTCTCACCTTTGAAGATGGCCTCCGAGTCGGTGCTGAGGTCCATGGTCCCCGAGAGGGGCCCCTTTACAAGGAAGGCGCCGCCGTCATCCACGGTGGCGTGGTCGTAGCCATAGGCTCCGATGAGAACGTCGTCGATACCGTCTCCATCCACGTCACCTGCGACAGCCACCGCGGCACCGCTTGCGGACTCGGTGGGACCTTGGAGCACCGCCGTGGCGTCGGCGGGCGCGTAGGTTCCGGTGAGCTGGCACGTGTTCGGCGTGCCGTCGCAGTCGTTGTCGATCCCGTCGTCGCAGATCTCGGTCTCGCCTGGGTTTACATCGTCGTCGCCGTCATCGCAGTCCGAGTTGTCAGCCACGTAGCCACTGGGTTGGACGCAATCGACGAGCGTGGTGTCCAGGTCTCCGTAGCCGTCGATGTCCGTGTCGGCGTACCAGGTGGTGGCATCGGTGGCACTCGGGCCGTCGACCACCGTGTCGCAGTCGTTGTCGATGGAGTCGCAGACTTCTTCAGCGCCGGGGTACGCGGCGTCTGTCTCGTCGTTGCAGTCGTCCATGTTGTCGACGTAGCCGGAGGGTGCGGTGCACTCGACGACAGAGACGTCGGCGTCTCCGAAGCCGTCGATGTCGGTATCGGCGTACCAGGTCAGGCCATCCACTGGATCTTCGTCGACGTCGCCGTCGCAGTCGTTGTCGTTCGAGTCGCACACTTCATCGGCATCGGGGTTGATGGCGTCGTTGTCATCGCTGCAGTCACCGCCGTTGTCCACCTGGTCCGGTTGGGGGTCGCAGGTTGTACTGGCAGTCGACGGGTTGCCAAATCCGTCACCGTCGGCGTCGGTGTACCAGGTGCTCGCATCGGTGGCGTCTTCATCGATGTCGCCGTCGCAGTCGTTGTCAGCGGCGTCGCATACCTCGGGAGCACCGGGGTAGTTGGCTTCGTTGCCGTCGTCGCAGTCGGCACTTTCACTGGCGCTCGTGTAGCCGGAGGGCGCCTCACATGCCTCGACGGTGTCGTCGGCCGTCGTGTAGCCGTCGCCATCGGCGTCGGCATACCAGGCGGTCGGGTCGGTCGGATCTTCGTCGACGTCGCCATCGCAGTCGTCGTCGACACCGTTGCAGGTCTCCGGGGCTCCGGGGTAGACCGAGGGATCGCTGTCGTTGCAGTCCTCGGTCTCGTCGAATCCATCGGCGTCTGTGTCGTTGGCCGTCGTGGGCAGGAGCGTGGTGCCTGTTGAGTTCAGGTCGCCTTCGTCCTTCGCGTTGCACCCGAGGGCGCCGACCAGTGCGACGAGTGCCCATGGCACCTTTGCAGACGAGAAAAGGGCGCGAGGCGCGAGGCCTGGATGCATGATGTCTCCTTTGCCGCCACAGAGCGGCATCCGACCGTTCGGCGGACATGTAAGCGGTCGAGCGTTGTCAGCGAGGATGACTGCCGCCCGTGTGTGTGACCAAGATTCCCTGATGCTCAACGGATACGATATCTCTGGTCCAAATATCGCAATTGTGAACTGCTTGTGACTGCCTTTCTGAGAGCACGGTTCGGTCGAGCTGCGTCGTGGACGTGGATGCTCGAGCGTTGCCGGTGTGATTCCATCGGTGTGTCATAGTGGGGCGTCAGCCACTGGACCGATTGTGGATCTATGGAACATCGAAGCGTTGTTTGCGGATGGCTCCCCGCCACCGGCAGTGATCGGGCCGAGCGTACGTGCGCGCCTTGCGGTGCTTTTTCAGCGCCACCTTCCGCCCTCGGGTCGGTTGCTGCATCTCGAGGTCGGGCCCGGCGCAGCAGCGGCCGTGTTGGCTCGACGATTTCGTGGCTGGCAGTTTCACCCCGTGGTGCGTGATGGGCAGAAACGGGCTGAAGTCGAGGTCTGGCGAGGGCTTGCTGCGGTGGAAAACCTGAAGGCGCCTCGGCTGGATGCCACGGATTCGACGTCGTCTTGGACTGCGCGCTGTTTTGACGCCGTCTTGGTGGGCCCTGCAAGCCTTCGTCGAGTGCAGGCCGTTTTGCCGGTGGCACGCCATGTGCTTGAAGCGGGAGGGATTTGCTTGGTGGTGCTCGATGCGGATGTGGTCTTGACCGAGGGGACCTTGGAGGCACAGTGGTCTCAGGTCGACTCGGATGAATCCGGTGGATGTGCCCGGATCTTCGTCTTGCAGATGTGCGGGGGCTGACCGGGCTGCGGCTCAGTGGTGATGGTGGTGGTGGCTTCCCAGTGGCAAGACCACGCCGCCCGTGCCGTCGCTGGAGCGCCAGGTGACCGCTCCTTCAAGGTCGGCATGAGTCTGCACCCAGGCGAGTGCTTCGGGTGCACTGTTGTCCGTCCAGCTGACCCAGGCCCAGGTGGGCTCGACCATTCCGTCGGGCGCAGTGAGCGGACCACGGGGAGACTCTGCGACAACCCACTCTCGCTCGATCCCTGCGGCACGCGCCACGAGGTCGATGGATGCCCAGGACGGGCGGTCCGGGTCAAATCCAAAGCGAACGAGGGCCGCGGTCTCTCCGGGCGCCAGCTGTGCCTCGACGGCCGCCAGAGCCTCGGCGGTTCCCCAGGACTCTACCGGTGAGCGAGTGGGCCACGAGCGACGGGCAGGCCAGGGCCAATCGCCCAGTCCGTCGGTGGGGGTGGCTGCGCGGTGTCCTGGACGGTCTGTGGGCGGGATCCCCTGGTAGATCGCGGTGCTGTAGACGAGGGAAACGATCGCGAGCCCAGCGAAGACGAGGCTGCCCAGTCGGGCGCGAGCCATGTCGCGCGACGGCAAAGCTGCAGCGAGCAGGAGGCCTGCCGTTGGGAGCATGTAGCGAGGCTGCGGCTCCAAGCGCATCAGCGGAAACACAAGGACGGGCACGAGAGCACCCGCCAGCGCGACCTGGGCCCCCACACTCCGAAGGCGGGTCCAGGCACATCCCACCCCGATGGCCAGGATGGGGGCCCAGCCGAGGGTGTCACGCATCGACAGTACCCAGAGGCGCAAGCGAGCGGGCTGGATGCGCTCGGAGAAGCTCACTTCGGGAGACCGGATGACCGCGCCGCCCGGTCCTCCACGACCGGTCTGTTGGACGGTTGCAGCGCCGTAGGCGGAGAGGTCGTCCAGTGCCCATGCCGCCCATGCCACGCCCACCAGCACCACGATGGCCCCTGCGATGAACGTTGCGCGGCGGCGCCAGGCGCCGGAGGCCAGCGCTGCGAGGATGCCTCCGGCCAGGGAGAAGACTGCCGTGTACTTGGTGAAGATGGCAGCAAGCAGGCACGCTGCGGCCAAGGGGCCCGCCGCTTTGGTGGGCGTGGTCTCGGTGGTGGCACGCACCACACTCCCCAGTCCCAGCAGCACGAACGCGGCTGCAGGCCAGTCGAGGGCGTAGAGGTCCACCGACCACCACACGATGCCCGAAGACAAGAGGAGTGCCAGAGCCACCAAAGGATCGGCGATGTGCGCATCCGGTCGCAGCCAGCGCAGACCGACGAGTGCCACGATGGCCGCGGCCACTGCTTGTATCCCGAGCATCGCGCGAACCCCCACCTGAGACAGGAAGAGGGCCGTGGGAGCGTAGGCCAGAGGTGGGTGGGGGGTGATGCGATGGAGAAGATCATCGAGCGGCGCACTCGAGGCACCGATTCTCCAGCCCGCAGCCAGAACGTGGGCACCATCGCCGGTGGGCAGGTGTGTGCCGGGAACGATGATGAGCAGCTGCACCGCAAGGACGGCGAGGCAGAGGAGGCCCGCGACGGCGGTGGTGGGGCTCGGCCTCACGGTGTTGTCGACTGACCCGGCACGCGGCCCACGCACACGCGTGGCATCGGATTTACCGCCGGGAGGGGCTTTCGGGCATAGGCGCGGATGGCTGGGTCGGGATGCCGCTCGCCACGAGCGAGCAGGTCTCGCAGGTCGGTCTTGTCGGCTTCCACGACGAGGTGCCGGGCGAGATGAATCGCGGTCCAAACGACCGGGGAGCGGGTGTCGCGCTGTACGATCGCCTGTAGGTGGGGGAGATCGGTGGTGCCTGCCCAGAACATTCCCACGAGCAGTGCAATGTCGGCGTCTTCCTGAGGTGTTCGACCGACCCGTCGCCAGGTATTGCCCCACACGGGTGTGCGCGGACCCAGCGCCGCAGACACGGGCTCGGCCACCGGAATGCATCCCACGATTGGGTCGTCGGTGGATGGCCAGGTGACGTCACCCTGGTACGCCGTGCGGACCGTGCTGTAGGGGGCGCCGGTCTGCATGCCGCGGGCGGCTTCCATGGCACGCGCCGTGCGCTCCAGTGTGGCGAGCGCCCCGGCGCCTTCTCCAAAACCACTCGGGAAGGGTCCGTTGCCCACCACCCATGCCTGGACACGGCCGAAGCGGATCCAGCTTCGAAGGGGACTGCGCAGGTGGTCGGGGAGCGCGCCGAGACGGGACCGAATGGTTTCATCGGCTCGGTCGGTGTACGCACGGATGTCGGCGGTGGTCACGCTCGGGGAGTGGGGGACCTCCTGCAGCATCGCTACATGCTCCACACAACTCACCACGAATGTGGATGCCAGGACGCACTCGCTGAGCGCACCTTCGAGCAGTCCCGCGCCCGCGAGAGCCTCAGCCACCAGGAAGTGGCACTCCGCAGCCCAGACGGGGTCTTGGTTGGTCTCGCACCGTGCGCTGGCCATGGCCGTCTCGCCGACCGTGGCGTATCGGATCGCCACTTCCTGGTCGCACAGAACACGCATTTCTGGGACTGCTTCGGCATCACAGAGGGAGACCATCTGCTGCAGGTTTGTGGAGTAGGCAGCCAGCTCGGCGGGCATGGGCGGTGTGGATGAGCAGGCGGTGAGTGTTGTGAGGAGCAACACCGGGGAGGCGGTCTTCATCGTTGCCTCCCTGCATCGGGGCGTCGGGCCCGCTCGGAAAGGTGCGGTCGCTCCTCGAGCCGCTCACACCGCTGTCTTGCGGATTTCGTTTTCATCCGTGGACAGAGAAGGGGAAAGAGCGACGGGTTTTGCACCATCAGCCGAAGGGCGACCAGATCGTGCTCGGTCGGGTCGTCTACTTTCGCGAGCTCGAGCTCGAGACGGCCCACTTGAGCTGCAAAGGTCTGGAGCTTTTCATAGCGGCATTCCACCCGCGGACCTGGCTCCACAATGGCATCACAGCCGGCACGATGTTCGCCGCACGAGAGCAGGGCGAAGCACAGCGTGGCTATCGACACGAACCCCAGGAGTGCGGCAGAACCGCGTAGGGGCCTGCGGATCTGGGCGAGTTCTGAGTGATCTGCATGCATCGAGCATCCGGCGAGGAAGTGCGACGCTAACATGGCCGGAAGTCTGGGGTGTGGAACCGGGGTAGCATCGGTGCGGAGGGTATTGTCGATGGCCGTCAAACATGCGTCTCACAACCACTTCGACTGGCGGCCGCGGAGCCTGCAGTTCGGTCACTGGCGGGACGGCGGCGACAAGGTTGCATTTGCCGGTGACAGCGGGAACAGGGGGCGTCGCTCGGCAGGTATGTTGTTCGGTCATCACCGAGAGAACGCCTTTTCGATCCTGGTGCACCTGTTCCACCACCATCCGTCCATGCAGGTGGAGGTAGATGGCGTCCGCGTGCATGGCAAGCTCGGCAAGCCCGATGACGCCACCGCTCGGATTCCTTTCCAGCCCAAGCCCTACCGTGACGGCTCGATCCCCACGCCCACTCGGCCTCGAGCCTATCTACGGTGGAGACAGGGACGGCACCGCTTTCTCGCGGAGTGTCGCGTGACGCAGGCGAGGTCGGATGCACCGTGGGAGCTGGCGGCACCGTATGCGGTCGAGGCAGATGCCAAGCGCCTGTTGCCGCGGGTCGACACCCCCCGCGACTGGCTGTTTCGACCCGGACGACTCACGGATGGAGCCTTCGCTGAGACCGCCGCCCTGCAGAATGTGTCGCTGGCAGGCGCTGCCCTGCGGGTGGATGGTGGATGGTCGATGGACCACGTTCCGGGTTCCCCCGTGGTGGGCGCATTGCTCCATCCATCGGGGAAGAGCCTCAGCCTTCGCCTGCATGTGGTGCATGCCACGGCGCGAGGCAGACAGACCTTGATCGGTGCTTCGTTTTCGATGGTAGGGCTGTACGGACTGCGTCGCCTGGGGCGCTGGATCCGTGAGATCTGAGGGGGTCGCCTGCTCAGTCCTTGCGAGACGCGTGCGTGAGTACCGCCACGAACAGCCCGGGCCCGCGAGCGTTTGGATCGGCGGGCAGGGGACGGAAGCTCTGCAGTTGAAGCCGGGCCCCCGCTGCGAGGCGGTCGAGATCGTTCCTCGAGAAGCCCGCGTGGACGTGTCCCATCGTGCGATGAAAGTCGGTCCGGTCGTGCGCGGTCATGTCGAGCAGGATGGCGCGCCCGTGGGAAGCGAGCACGCGCTGGACCTCGGAGAAGACCGACGGGAGGTCGCGGATGTGATGCAACACGAAAGCGGTCACCGCCAAGTCGACGGACTGATCTTCGAGAGGCAGTGCATCGAGGTTTCCGCGAAGCAAAGTGACCGACTGGAGGGTGGCGGTCCGCTCGCGAGCGACCTCGAGCATTGCAGCTTCACGGTCGATTCCCGTCACGCGGGCCCCGGTCGCTGCAAGGGATGCGAGCAGATGCCCAGTCCCACAGCCGAGATCGGCGATGTGACGGTCGCGCCCGTCGATGCACGCCAGAGCCAGTGGAACGGTCCAGCGCTCGCCGAAGTGCTCGATACGAAGGGCATCCCAGCGACCCCCCAGGCGCGCGAAGAGCGTCTCGGAGTCGGGGGCGCGCAAGGCGATCACGGAGGCGAGCCGTTGGAGGTCCGCGGCATGGATGGATGCTGGGTCGATAGCCTCGGCTTCCATTTGCGTGTGGACGATCTGCCAGAGGGAGGTCTGGGCGGGGCTGTAGCGCTGGACGGGCGCGTGGACCCAGGTGGCCGTTCCGACCTTTCTGGAAGAGACAAAGCGGAGTCGGATGAGCTGCTTGAGGTGGCGGCTCACGGTGGGCTGCGACACCTGGAGGACGCGTGCGAGCTCCCCAACAGCCATTTCTTCCCGGGCCAGCAGGCGCACCATGCGGGACCGGATGGGTTCACCCAGAAGTTGAAGATTATCGAAGAGTTCGTTGGTCACGAGGCACTCGTTGGATCAAATCGCGCCATTGTGCACGAAGTAGTGGATTGGACTTGGTATCCATTCGTCTATTCGGATAAACGTATGGAGTCACCCGGAAGTTCCGGGACGCCTTGCCCCTCATCCCACGCGGAGATCTCATGAGCGCCGTTACCATGTTGCCCCCCAAGACCTTTATGAACACCGGCCTGCCGCTGTTCTCCGGCTACACCTACAAGGTGGCCGACCTGTCCGACGCATCCGTACGCTTCGGTCGCAAAGAACTCGATCTCGCACTCGTCGAGATGCCCGGCCTCGCGGCACTGCGCGAGGAGTACGGTGCATCGCAGCCCCTCAAGGGCGCGAAGATCATGGGATCTTTGCACATGACCATCCAGACTGGCGTGCTGATCGAGACACTCCTCGAGCTTGGTGCCGAAGTGCGGTGGGTTTCCTGCAACATCTTCTCCACCCAGGACCACGCGGCTGCGGCTGTGGCTGCCGGTGTGGACGGCACCGCCGCCGATCCGCAGGGACCCCCGGTCTACGCTTGGAAGGGCGAGACCCTCGAAGAATACTGGTGGTGCACGCTTCAGGCCCTGGTGTGGTCTGATGGTGGCGGCCCGAACCTGATTCTCGACGATGGCGGCGACGCAACCCTGCTGATCCACTTGGGCCACGAGCTCGAGAAGGCTGGCGAAGTGGCTGACCCGGACAAGGCAGGGAACCCAGAGGAAAAGGTGATTCTCACCCTTCTGAAGGAAGTCCGTGAGGAAATGGGCAACCAGTTTTGGACCAACATGGCGAAGGGCATCCGTGGCGTCTCGGAAGAGACCACCACCGGTGTGCATCGCCTGTACGAGCGCCGCGAGGCTGGCACGCTTCTGTTCCCCGCGATCAACGTCAATGACAGCGTGACCAAGTCCAAGTTCGACAACGTCTATGGCTGTCGGCACAGCCTCATCGACGCGGTCATGCGCGCCACCGACGTGCTCGTATCCGGCAAGCGGGTGCTCATCTGCGGCTTCGGCGATGTGGGCAAGGGCTCCGTGGACTCCTTGCGCGGCCAGTATGCCCGTGTGGCAGTCACTGAGGTCGACCCGATCTGTGCGCTGCAGGCCTGCATGATGGGGCTCGATGTCGTCACCATTGATGATGTGGTCGGCAAGATCGACATCTTCTGCACCGCGACTGGCAACAAAGACATCATCACCGTCGACCACATGATGAAGATGAAGCACAACGCCATCGTCTCCAACATCGGGCACTTCGACAACGAGATCGACATGGGCGGTCTCGAGGCGATGGTCGAACGCGGTGAAGTCGAGAAAATCGAGATCAAGCCCCAAGTGCATGAGTGGAAGTTCAACACCACCACGCACGGCCCCAACGGCGGTGGTCACAGCATCATCATTCTCGCGGAAGGTCGGCTTGTGAACCTCGGCTGTGCCACGGGTCACCCCAGCCTCGTGATGAGTGCGTCCTTCACGAACCAGACCATCGCGCAGATGGAGCTGCATGCCAGCGCGGAAGACTACGGCGACAACATGCTCACCAGCCCTGAAGGCAAGACGCCCGAAGTCGTCACGTTGCCCAAGCACCTCGACGAGAAGGTTGCGCGGCTGCACCTCGACAAGTTTGGGGCCAAGCTCACCGACCTGTCTGCCGACCAGGCGGCTTACATCGGCGTGCAGGTTGAGGGTCCGTACAAGCCCGAGCACTACCGCTACTGAGGTCGATGCTGGATGGATGGGAGCGGGTGTGCCATCTGCATGCCTGCTCGCCGGAGGGCGGGGCTTTCTCGGAGACGGGAAGGCCCCGTTTTGGTTTGCGGTGGGACTCTCGAGCGCTGCCGGATTGAGCTGCGTGAAAGTGGTAGGGTCGACTCGCCTCGAAACCTCTGGAGCAGCCATTGGCATTGTTTTCAAACAAGGTTCAGCCGGTCGTGGAGCAGCTACCGGAAGACCCGAGCAGCTTGCTGCGCACGGAAAGCTACCTTGGCCTGCTGTCGGGAGATCTCAAGCGCGCATTTGCCGATGCGACCGGTGGCATTCCGCTGGCTCCTGCGTCTTCGCGCGTCGTGGCCGATGCTGCGGTCGCCGAGCTGCAGGCGGTTGGGGTTCCTGCCGCTCTGGTACCCCGCCGGTCTCGGCTCCAATCCGTCGCGGGCATGTCGCTCAAAGTGGGTATGCTGGCTGCGCTTCTGTGTGCCGTGGGCAACGTGATCGTAGACGGACTCGGCGGGATGGTCGCCACGATTCCGGAGTGGTTGCTGCTGTATGGGCTTGTCATCCCGGTTGCGATCACCTTCGTGGTGGCGTTGATTGCACTTCCTACGGCTCTGATCACTGGCGTCATCGGAGCGCTACGGCGGCGAGAGCAACAGTCGATGCGGCAGCGATCGGGTCAGAATGTGGCGGAGCTGGCCCAGCGGGGAGTGCGAGGCCGGGCAGTCGAGGTCGATGCCAAGGCCCGGGAGCTTGCTCGAAACTCCATTCGCGCCCAGCTGCCGCTCAACATCGAACAAGACATCCTCAAAGCAATCGAAGAGGGACGGCAGGGTCTGCGGCGGGTGGAAGAGCCCCCCGAAGATGTGTTGGTGACCATCGAGGGCGAGCTGGATGCGCTTGGAGAGGCACTCAATGGGTTCCACTCCCGCGGCACGACTGCCGACGATGCATCGGCACCGCTCGCCAATCTACGGCGTACTGCGCAAGCCCTTCGACAGACGCCTTCGTGAGTCCTGGTCCGCTCCAATCCAGCGCGATGTCTGTGGGGTTCGGCGTTGGATTTTCAGGTGAACAGTGCCTTCCGATGGTTCCTCAGAGGCTGACCTTGATCGGCGTGCGCACCTGCATGCGCACATACAGGTCGGTCCAGATGCCGAGTGTGGGCGCGCGATCGGCGTTGTCAGGACCACGGAACACCACGCCGGGTCCCACGTTCCCGCCGACCGCCACACCGACGGTCTGGCGCATGCTCGACTCCAGCTCCGGGTTGAGGTCCAGGCCCAGGTAGGCATGGTGCGTGGCTTCCGCAGTGCTCGGATCACCGAGGGTGTGCTGCACCCAGCCGACCCGCGGCGAGACCGCGAGAATCCGGTGGGTCGGTTTGGACTCATGCACCAGATACATCGACACCGGCGTCCAGCCAGCCCCTCGGATCGACTGTCCGGCGGTATTGGCGTTGAGCGGCCCAATGAACGTCTGGTCGGGAATCAGCATGGTGGGCAGAGGCGCCACATGCAGGTCGTCCATTCCCCGCACAATGCCTTTGTATCGACGGGGCACCTTTCGCATCACCTTCTTCGAGTGAAGCGTTTTTTTCGAGACGTGTCCTTCAGCTCGCAGGGCGATGCCCACTGACCAGCCGGGGCCCGCATCCAGTGACGGCATCCATACGGTGCCCACCGTGGGGCCCACCCCGATGTTGACTGTCGCGGGGACCTTGGCGGACTGCGCAGGGGCGGTCAGCGCAGCGGTTGCGTGGAGCATCAGCAGGCCGGCACTGCGGTGCCAGAACCGGCGGGGCTCGGGAAGTCCAATGTCGAAGTGAAGATGGGGGGG